>JBILBT010000186.1:0-6163 GCA_044353545.1 Crocinitomicaceae bacterium
ATGCTGCTCCGTCATGCCAAAACGGAAAAAAATTCCGCTACTGGTCTTGATTTCGACCGCCAATTGGCGCCAAAAGGCCAAGTCCAAGCAAAAGCCATGGCGGCTCACCTTACCCACATTGATTTAAGCGACACGGCTGTTTTTTGTTCGGATGCCAAACGCACCGTGCAGACCTTTGATTTTCTTCGGCAACAGAATGACCTCACTTCCTACATGTTACATCATGACTTGTATCTCGCCGATCGAGAAACCTTGCTAAGCCAGCTTTGTAAGCAGCAGGGTGATTTAACAATTCTGTTGATTGGACACAATGATGGACTTTCTGATTTGGCCTCCTATCTCACCGAAACCTACTTGCACCTGAGTACATGCACCTTACTCACCCTGGATGTTCATTTGGATAAGTGGGCGCATTTATCGAGCGGAACATGCACTATTTCTGAGGTGTTTCGTCCGGAGTAGTGTCTGAATTCTTCGGGACATAATCGTACACGATGCTAAATCCCGCTTCTTGTCTCAAGCGCTCTTCTTCAGCTTGGGCAGCGAGATGAATGCGTTCATTCAATTCGGCTTCAAAATCGGGCGGTTCGATTCCCATCTCTTTTTCTACTTCATATTGAAATTTTGGTCGTTGTGGCCCATGTTTTTGATAAGCAAAAGCCAACAAAACACCACTCGCCGCCCCGACAAAGTGTCCTTCCCAAGAAACATGTTCTTTCAGCGGAAAAATTCCCCACACCATACTCCCGTATGCAAAGATAATAAATAGTGAAATGGCCTGAAGCGGTTTAAACTTTCGAATTACCCCTGAAGTGAAAAGAAAGGCCGCAAGCATGTAAATAATTCCGCTCATTCCGATGTGATAAGCACCTTTGTTCTGGGCATAGATCCATAGAAATAGCCCCGTAAACAACCATCCAAAAAGAAAAACACGGAGGGCAATGTCTCGGTAGAAATAAATAAGTGCCGCCAACAAAAAGAAAACAGGCATAGAATTATTCACGATGTGTGCAATGTCATAGGCCGAGTGAATAAAGGGCATGAAAAGAATTCCTTTGATTCCCTCTAAACTTCGAGGCAAGACACCTAAACGATGGAAATCATACCGAAAAAGGTGCTCAGCCCAAAACACCAACCACATGCTAACAAGCAGAACTGCTGGATAGAAGAATGCTTCGAAGGACGAACCAAAGGGATGTTTTTTCTCATTCATGGCGAGCATTTGTCAAAAGGTATGCCCACGCGAAAAGTATGACAAGATGTCGTAAAATGCCTTGTTTAATTTGTTTTTCTCAACAAAATCAAGGTTCGAGCAGGAATATCTGAAGTAGATAAAATCAGACTATCCGCATTGATAAGGTCGATTTTGTAATTCTCCTCATCGTCCGAAAAAAGAAAACGAAGTGAATCTTGTGTAGCATTCATTTTCCATGTGCCCTCAGTGGTTTTTACTTGATTCAAAAAATTCGGTGCCTCCAAGGTCAATTTTTTATTCTCCGAAAAGGTAAAGAAGGTTTTTCCTTTCAGCTTCTTGAATGCTTTATTCATAGCTATGCGAATCATTTCCCTCGCTTCCTCTGGAATGCTCTTGTAATGTTCTGTGTAATCGATCTCATCCAATTCCCATCTGCCGATAAGCGTTGAAGATTTGTCAGAACAAGAAATAAGTGTAAGTGCAAGAAGTGCAGCAAAGAAAAGATAACGCATGAACTATTTTTTGCTAAAATTAAAGAGAATCAATACAACATGGCACATCAACGAGCGATTGCGTAATTTTGCATCATGGAAGAAATCATCAATAAAGTAGCAGAGAGCGGATTGATTCAGCTTGATTTGGCCGATTTTAAGCCGAAAAATGAACTTGTTGAGCTTGATCTTGCTGCACAATTGTGGCAGGGCTTGGTGATCCGAGAGAAGGATTTCAGGGAATGGATCAAGCAAAATGACTGGACAAGTTATTCCGATAAAGCTGTGTTTGTGCATTGTTCTGCAGATGCAATCATTCCAACATGGGCCTACATGCTTGTGGCAAGTGCCCTTGAAGGTGTAGCTAGTGACATCCACATCGGACAAAAAGATGAATTGTACCGCACCTTGATCCACAAAGCGATACATGCTCAAGACCAGCAACAGTTTAAAGATG
This sequence comes from Crocinitomicaceae bacterium, assembly GCA_044353545.1. Taxonomy (GTDB): domain Bacteria; phylum Bacteroidota; class Bacteroidia; order Flavobacteriales_D; family Crocinitomicaceae; genus M0103. Next base: position 2,144 of record JBILBT010000186.1, read on the forward strand.
GAAAAGTCATCATCAAGGGGTGCTCAGATATTGGTTCTCCTGAATATGCAATGGTGGAAATGGTAAAATTTCTTCAACCCTTGGTGCAAAGCATCATGTATGGCGAACCGTGTTCGACGGTGCCGGTTTTTAAGAGGAAGAGAATTTAAGACGTCAAGACATCAAGATTTTAAGACTTGATTTACAGCTTGGTCTGATATTTTTTCCCTATCTCCCGATAAATCGGAACTCATAACTTTCGGTGCAATTTCGCAGTCTCAGTCTGATTTCGCAGCGGTACGTGGATCAGAACGAGTGGGGAGCCAGAAGTATCGGTAAAGACAACAAAGCTCTCGAAGTAATTTATAAGTCCTGAAATCTTAATGTCTTGAAATCTTGACGTCAATTTTCATCGGTCTTTTGTCACAATTCATTGAATCACCTCAAAAGAAAAACCTTTCCCCTTCAGCATCTGAACAACTTGGGGCAGAATGACTTTTAAACGTTCGAAGGATTTCTCATTGTCGTGAAAAACTAAAATATCGCCATTCCGCAAGTGCTTTGCACTTTTTAGGATTTTTTCGACGGGCACGCGTGCATCAAAATCGTAGGACAACCAAGACCACATGACGATCGTGTACTTGTCCAAAGCGCGGTCATAGGACCTCGGCATTTTACCGTAAGGGGGACGAAACAAGTTCGACTGGATGACTTCGTTGGCCTTTTCGACAGAGTCAACATATTCTTCTTTAGAGACCTTCAATCCATGTTCATGGGAAAAGCTGTGATTTCCAATGGCATGTCCCTGAGCTTTGATCCGCTCGAAAATGTCTGTATGTGTACCTACATTCTTTCCCAAACAAAAAAAGGTAGCCTGAATCTTCTCATTGTGTAAAAATTCCAACACCCAATCCGTCACCTCTGGGAGTGGACCGTCATCAAAGCTTAGGTATATTTTTTTTTCAGGGCATGAAAAACCCCACATTCTTTTCGGAAATATCCAACGAAAAAAATGTGGGGTTCTGAATATATGCATACCCTTTAAGGCTTAGCGGTATCTACCATCTGTTGTTGTTGAAGCATTTTTTCCATCTCTGGATCCAAGCCTTGTTGGCCGTTCCCTAATGCTGGCGGACCTGTTGGCTTTAAAAAACCGAAATGTACACCTGCAGCATCAATGAAATCCTTCATTTTCGATAAACGAGCTGAGTACATTCCTTGCTGTGAACCTGGGCTTGTGCTTTCGCCATTGTCATTTGCGAGTTCTTTCAAACGGTCATAGATAGACGGGAATGATGTTTTGTACAGGGTGTTGATTTTACCATACAATCGCTTAGAGACCGCGCTGTATTTGTTCCCGAATTCTGGATCCGAACACGTGATATACAATTTGAAGTACGCATCCAAGGCGGCAAACAAATCACCTGAATTTTCAGGGTTTGAAGAGAAATGAACGTCACTCATCTCGAAATACATAAAGATCGACTCAAGCTGACCAGCAACTGTAGCCGCCAACTTCTCCGCTCCTTTCTTGTCGCCTGCACGGAAGAGAATACCTACATATTCGTGCAAAATTCCATCCGACCACGCATTAAACACCAGTCCACCGTTGCGGTATTCTTCGCGGGTTTCTTGTGGTTCACCATAGTCAATAACAATTTCAGCAGGCATTACCTCCAACGAACGATTGATCAGTTTCAATGCCTTTGCACGGTAAACTTTTGCTCGCTCGTTCAATTTAGACAATGGACCATTGTATTTTATTTCAAACAACTTCACCAAGGAGTCGGCTTCTTTGTTTCTTCCCGCTCTGCGGTACAATCCGATATTCGACGAATCACGTTGCTCGATGTCAACCTTTTCCAAGAAGTAATTTGCCAATGAAGCAAAATGCAATCTGAACTGAACCGTATGACGTCGTGTGTAATAATCCGTGATAACATCTGGGTTATTCATCTCGCCATAATGGTAAGTTTCCATCAGGTTTTTGTACATTTTCGCTTCATTGTAACGGTTCATTTTGTCGCTCAATGGGCTCAATTCGAAAGCCATACCGTTTTGCTTCACAAATCCTTGGCGGTAAAGTGCCGAAGACACATCCGATCCGCCTGGACTCGAGAAGAAAATCCCGCGCTTCCAATCGTTGTTGGCAATGACATCCAACATCATCACTTGCTCACGTGTCAAGGCACGCGCATCCATTTTGAAACGAATTTCCTTCAAACAACTTTGTTTTTCAGCTTTGGTAATCAAGCCTGATTTCACTGCATTTTCCGCATTTACAGGAAGAATAAACCCTGTACTTGGGAACACGCGTATTTGACGTTCGTTGAACAATAGGATGTTATCGTCATTGCGCACATAGGCCATGATGTCCTTGATGTTTGCAAAATCCCAAGATTCTTCAAATCCGAAGATGGCTTCCTGCAATTGTTTTGACTCTGCTTCACCGATAGTCAACACTTCATTTTGTATGGCTGACATGAGTTCCATCGATGCCTGGTATTTCGCAAAAATATCGTCTACCGCATTCTTTGCTGCCTTCGTCGTCAGCGTGATTTTCAATTTTTCAACGCGGTCAGCAGACTTCGCGTCTTTAACGCCAATCGTCATCAAAATAGGTGATAACTTCGTTTCAAGAGCAGTAATCGCTTGTGCAACCTGTGGGGCATTGTTTTTGGCCCGCATAGCTATGACCTCTTTGATTTGGCTCGGCTTCGCATTCAAGTAGAACATCTCGATCAGATTGGTGAACAAGACCTGATCTGTAAATCCAGCCGACATCAGAATTTGATCTTCTCGGAACTTAATTGGCAAAGGATCAGACGTGTAGGCACGCATCATCATTTGTTCTGTGTACCAGTCTGTTTGCATTAGGGATAAGTTACACACACGCACATCGGTGCGTACACCTTCCACTTCCTGCATGTACCACAAAGGGAAGGTATCGTTATCACCATTGGTGAAGATGATCCCATTTTCCGAACAAGATTCTAGATAGTTATAAGCCAAATCATGCGCCGATGTTTTTAAGCTTCGGTCGTGATCATCCCAGCCTTGCATTCCCATAATCAAAGGAACGAATAAGCCAAGCAACGTCGCGACAACTGCACCATTTGTAGCGCTATCCATCGTTCGTCTCAACAGCATCATTAATCCGATGGCTGCGGCACCTGCACCCGCTGTCATGATCCATGTCATGGTAATAGGCATGGACACATCGCTTCCCAGATCAAGAGTAGCGAAGAACAAAAGACCAGCACCAAAGGCAATCATCACCTTTTTGAAATCATTCTTCGTAAAGCGCACAAAGGCTTCATAGAGTGCATATACACCAATACCAATCCACATCGCAAAGAAATAGAATGAACCTGCAAAGGCATAATCTCGTTCACGCGGTTCGAAGGGTTTTTGGTTCAAATACACTACGATCGCGACGCCAGTAAACAAGAAGGCCAAAAACAGGACAAATGCATCTTTTGGTGCGCGGTAAAAATGGAAAAACAATCCCACTAGGCCAAGAACCAAAGGAAGAAAAAAGAATTTATTGTTTGTTGGATTCTGTGATGTGAAGTAAGGCGCATTTTCTCCTTGTTCACCAAGACGTGCATTGTCGATCATGCTATAACCCGAAATCCAGTTTCCGCGCATGTTATCACCATGGCCTTGAATGTCATTTTGACGACCCGCGAAATTCCACATGAAATAACGCCAATACATCCAATCCACCTGATAGCGCATGAAGTAGGTAATGTTTTCGCCGAAGGTTGGCAAACGTTTGCCATCTCGACCAATAGCCGTTGTGGTGCCATCTTCAGCATCATACCCCGACCATTTGATGTAGCCATCGATGCGTTGTTGCTCCACATCCCAGTACATTCGTGGGAATAGGGTAGTTTGTGAATACGTTTTTACGCTGTTTAGGCGATCTTCAGCATTCGACTCAAAGTATTTTTCTTCAACAAATCCTCCATTTTTCGCAACGAAATCATTTGCTGCCTTTTCTGATTTGAAAGCTTTCACCTCCTTATCCCCTTTGAT
>JBILBT010000026.1:0-18985 GCA_044353545.1 Crocinitomicaceae bacterium
AGGCGATAAATTAAACGGCACAGACATTAAGGTTTGGTTGATCAACACAGGTTGGACGGGCGGATCTTACGGCGTAGGCCACCGCATGAAATTGTCGCATACACGTTCGATGATTACTGCGGCCCTTACAGGTAAATTGGACAATGTAGACTATGAAACGTTGCCGATTTTTGACTTGTCCATTCCTACAAGCTGTGAAAATGTACCCTCTGAAATATTGAATCCACGTTCAACATGGGCTGATAAAGCGGCATATGATGAAACAGCGAATAGCCTGGCCATGAAATTCGTAAAGAACTTCGAGAAATATGCTGCTGAGACGAGCGACGAAATTAAAGCGGCCGCTCCGAAAGTAATGGTATAAAATCAAGCTAACAATGCACTTTGAAAACGCCCTGAGTTATTCTGGGCGTTTTTTTTTATTTCCTCTTAAGCCAACCTTTTCGGAAGGAAAAGTAAAGAAGTGAAAGTGTAACGACAATCATTATTCCCCACACGATGAAATAACCGTATTTCGTTTCTTCAATAAAGTAGATGTTCTTGAAATTCATTCCATAGACGCCAACAATGAAGGTCAAAGGCATAAAAATCGTGGAAGCTAGAGTAAGTATACGCATGATGTCATTCATTTTTTGTCCTTGAATGGCATAATACAAATTGGTCATTCCGTCAAGGATCTGTTTGTTGGCATCGATTTCTTCGAGCACAGACAAGCATTGTTCCTTCAAATCCGCAAAATACGGATGGTTTTCATTTTCCAAGAAGATGCTTTGTACCTTTTCAAGATGAGATGCGATATCCTTCAAAGGAAGTGCAATCTTGCGCAATTCAATCAATCGTCTTTTTTCAAATTCAATCAATTTTAAACTGCCTTTTTCATCGCTGTGTCTGAGTTTCATGTCGATAGATTCAATCATTCCAGTAATGGACTCTAAGACCTCAAAGTAATTGTCAACGATGGCCTCAAGCATTCGAAACAAGAGAAAATCTGGACCCTTCATTCTGATTTTTCCCCGTTTATGTTCAATACGTCCCCTGAGTTCCGAAAAGTGATCCGAACTTTTCGCTTGAAATGAAATCAAGTAATTCCTGCCAAGAATAAAACTGATTTGCTCTTGATGCATAGAAAAAGTATTGTTCTCCTCGGGCAAAGCCGATTTTACCGTAAAGAAAATGTAGTTGTCGTATTCCTCAAGTTTAGGTCGTTTTTGCGGCGAATTGATGTCTTCATAGGTCAATCGATCAATCTCTAGATTGTTGCATAAGGTTTCAATGGCCACTTTATTTGAAATGTCATGAAAATTGAGCCAGGACACATAATCGCTATCCTCCGTATGGTCTTTGAAATCAACGGCAAAATTTTCAGGTGTATCCTTCGTCAAGAAGTACATTTCATGATCGTACTTATACAACTGGCAGATTGAGTGCTTTTCCATTCTAATTCGTTTATTTCCTACAAATTAACCATTAAATACCGATACATTTCCACCATGCAAAGGATATCGAACTTATAGACCAATTCATCTTGTGTATGCACATGGTCTTCGGGGGCCCCGATAAAGAGCCAATCGATGGGCAAATGCGACCGTTGCAACATGGAACCGTCACTTCCTCCCGATGACTCTACCTCCAATTGGTACTGGATCCCAGAGGCATCCGCTAGCGCAATGATTTTGTTCAAGTAACTTCGTCGTGGAATACTTCCGTCACGCATGGAAATCGCAACACCTCCCCCATGACCTACCCCATCCGTTACCCAAGTAATGTCTGAAACCAAGGCTTGATACACACCATAATTTTCCATTAAGTAGTTGGCACAAAAACCAACAGAATTGCCGCCGTGCTCTTCGTAGGTCGAAAAGACAATGGCCCCATCTTCTAGGGTTTCTGCCACTTTTAATGCCGACCACATGCCAAGGCGATTGTCCAAATAGGGCGATTGAACAAATTCATCGGTTTCCCTGAAGTTGGGTTTGAAGGTCAAATTAGTACCTCGATCAATTTCGCGATCAAAAATGCATTTCAAGGAGATGCTTTCGTCTTCATTTTCAATCACCATCAATTCAGCCTCAATTTCACCCCTGGAATCTGAACCTACCAAGTGAATTCCCTCTTCGATTTTAGGTCCACCGATGCGAATCAATTCGTTGTCGTACCCCACCGTAAAACCAATGCTGTCCATGTGTGCATAGATTGCAGTGCGCGGTTTCCCGAAGATGAGTATGACGCAATCTTGAAAGCCTTGACCATGGATAATTTCAGGTTCGACTTTCCAAGAGGCACTTTGCGTCGCTACATAATCCAAAATAAAGTCCTTTACACGCTCTTCATCACCGGATGCACCGCGAAGTGCTGTTAATTTTTGCAATACTTCCATTCTACTATTAACAGTTAAATATGTTCCACCACTACGGATGGCAAGCTCGAGATTTCTTCAACAATACCGGCCGATTCAGCAATAGGCAAGGCGATTTGTAGCATACACTGCTCCGATAAATCACGCGATACCACTTCAAGATTCAATTGTTTTATGGCATGCAAGACAAAGGGCATTTGTGCATAAGAAAACGAAACATTCACCAGCACTTGGACCTGTTTTTCAATGATTTCTCCGTTCTCAATGGCATCTCGGGCGGCAGATTTGTAAGCCTGAACCAAGCCACCTACGCCCAATTTTGTTCCGCCAAAATAGCGCACGACGCCCACCAAAACATCGGTCAAGTCAAACGACTGAAGTTGTCCTAAGATGGGAGTTCCAGCAGAATTTCCCGGTTCACCGTCATCATTTGCCCGAAAAACGAGTCCTTCAGCGCCAAAACGGTAGGCATAACACAGATGACGTGCTTGATGATGTTCTTTGCGCCACGATTCCAACAATTCTTTGGCCTGTGCTTCAGATAAACACGGTGCAGCGTACGCGATGAATTTCGAACCTTTCTCGCGGTACAATCCTTCCGAAATTCCTTGTACTGTTTTATAGGTCGTTTTCACACTCATCCACCATTGCTGTCTATCCCTTTTCGCATCTTCGTAAAGGTGTCGAAGTACCTTTATCTTCTTGTATTTCCTGCAATATTACTCATTTTTTCATCGTGTAAGGAGGAAAAGCCTGTGAAAGCACCCAGTCAAGATGGCTTCTTGGATGTAGGGGAAAAAGACATCGATTATGGCGGAAAATGTACTCCTATAGAAATCCTTTTGCTGTATGTTGATCCACGCAAAAACGGACACCTTCTTGGCGATTGAGAAGCATTGTTGCACAAAAAGTGCTACGGACAAGCATTCTCAGTCGCTACCAAAGGACAGGTTTCAATCTGCAAATTCGCTGTATTATTGACGGTCAATAAGGCCCCATTGGTGGTGTAAACAGAAATGTCCTTGCAGGCGGCAACTTGCGAAATGATGGGTTGATTGGCAGTGAACGGAATAACGACACTGTTGCATTGTTGCGGCACTACTTGCGGGCTCCAATTGCAGGCCTAGGCAATATTAGTCAAAAAATCAATTTGGCAGTCCTTCCAGATTCAAATTGAACTAAAGGTCCTTTCAGTCAAAGATGTCAAATTGTAGATCCAATGAAATTCATCTTCACTTTTTCCCTTACTCGTAAGTTTTCACGATCTTAAAAAGTCGGGGCTCATACCCTATTTGATCGATGAGTCCCTTGATAAATTCATCTGTCATCTCAAGGTCTTTCAAGGTAGAAAAATGAACGGCCAATTTTTCATCCTTATATACCGCTTCTGCCCCTTTTTTTGTTAGCAACTCCATCAACTTGGGCGACAAGAATGGACACATCAAGGCATTTGCTTCTGCAGTAATGGTATATGACACTTTTGATTGGCTAAATACAGATTCTGGCGTAAAAAACACCAGTAAAAAAAGCAATTGAATAAGAGTTCTTTTCATTTTTTATCGAATTATTGTGATGTTCCCATGTCGCACTTCATCGTTCCACATGAGTTTGTAAAAATATACACCTTCCTTTAATTGTTGCCCATCGAAGTCATTGCCCTTAAAGCTAAGATCATCTCGCTTTGACTTATAGACCACATTTCCCCATCTGTTGAGGATATACACATCAAAATCTATACATTCATCCAAGAAACTGTTAAAATCAATTTCATCATTGACCCCATCATTATTGGGCGTAATCACGTTGGGAACGATCTGTTCGGCCAGTGTCTCTTGCTCCATTAAGTCAATCACTTGCGTAGTACTATATATACAAGGATAATCGTTCGTCACGGAGTAAGTCACAGTGAACTCTCCGTACGTTGGAAATTGATATTGGTAGTTCGGGTTGTTTTGTCCCACAGTGACATTGTTTACGAGCCAAGAACTTGAGAGAATATTTTCGGATGAAGGAAATGTTCCTGTTAGGTCAACGATGTAATCACAATTTTGAAGGAATGAGATATCCGCACTTGGATTTGTTGGCACCTCAATCACTTGAGTCAACGAATCAAAACAGGCTCCTGGCACGCTTTGCACAACAAGTTCGATGCTCGCATTTCCAGAAGAACCGAAATCATAGGTCAACCCATTTGGATCCGTTGAAATGAGGGTATTGTTCAAATACCACGAAAACAAAAGTGTTTCATTGTATTGATTGTTGATGGAGGAGTTATTTGTCAAAATAACGTTGGTCGAGTAACAGTCAACACTGTAATCGAAGTCAACGACTGGCAAAGGATGAACTTCAAGATTCATCGTATCTCGCCCAATGCAACTGTTGACATCGGTTCCGATTACTACGAGACTAAAATCACCTATTGAGTTGGGCACAAACACATCTCCGTTGACTAAATTTCCATTCCAGTCAAACACATTTGCTTGTGTTGATGCAGCGGCAAGTGGATATCCTTCGCCAATACAAATGAATGCATCGTTGCCCGCAAAAACAATCGGATTGGACACAATATTTACGAGCACTGTATCTGCATTGATACAACTGTTTGCATCGGTACCAATCACCGAGAGTTCATTAACACCGAGAGGCAAGCTCACAGAGGAGTTGTTTGGTAAATTATTGCTCCAAACGTACGATACGGCTCCACTGGCCGACTGTGGATAAGGATCCCCATCACATACGATGACATCTTGTCCGGCATTGACATTTGGCGCAGCAAAAACAGTAAGGATAATGTTGTCTACGGATACACATGTGCTCACTTGATCGGTTACTGTCACCGTGTAAGAGAAATTCTGGTTTGAAGTTGAATTGTTCGTTGCACTAAATGTTGGGGCCGATACATTCACTTGTGATAAATTTTGAGCGGGAGACCAACTGTACAAATAATCGGCGTTGTTGGTTGCATTCACTACATAATTGGCACTGAAACAGAATGCAGTGTCTGGATCTACTGAAAGCACGGGTAAATCGCGGATCTGGATGGAATCACTCACTTGACAATATTCTGGCACATCATAATATACCATAGAACTGCCTTGTGCGGAACCTTGAGGATTGAAAACTCCTGCTTGATTCACGTTTTGGCCTGACCAAGTTCCGTTTGGAATGTTGGAAGACATTTGTGCTGGAACAGCATCTTCACACAAGAAGTCAGGTGCGTTGATCACTGGAGCTAAGACGTGAATGGTTTTGATGATGGTATCTGAGTTAATGCCACAGGTCGAATAAAGATAGATGGAATAGTCACCAGCAGCAGGAAATGAGATCATTGGGTCAATATCCCCAGCGTAGGAAATCCCATCAATATTCCATTCCTGAAAGCATGTCAAACCCACAATGGTTGTATTCGTTAAATACACTGGTTCGTTAATACAAACCATTGTATCGGAAAGCGCAAATAAAGGCACACTGCTGCATGATTGACACACATATTGGTCATTTGGAGTAAATTGCACCATGTTAATTGGCGGGCTATCATTGGCAATGGCGACACCTTGACTCACTCCAGCTGTATAAACTTGCAATGCAATTGGTGCAACTCCTAAATTGGGAGAAGCCATTTGACACCCGACAACTCCAACGCTGTCTGTCTTAATAAAGAGTGGGTCAAAGCTTGCATCTGCATTTCCAAAATAATCTGAACTTGTAAATGCTGAAATGGAGAACCCGTTATCCAAGTTGTATTTCACCCCTGCCCCTTTGTCCCGAGATGCTCCTCCGTAGGTTCTTGTCCACAATAAATTCCCATTTTCATCAATGGCAAATAACATGATATCTTTTTCACCAAGAGCTTCATAGATTGATTGTGCAGGATTTGCAGCTGTAGGATATGAATTTGAGTGTCCAACAATGGCGTATCCGCCTGGGAAATGAGTAATGTCTCTGGATTGATCTCGTCCAGCACCTCCAAACGCCTTGGCCCAAATCACAGAACCATCTACGAGTGATATTTTTGACACCAACACATTCTCATCCCCGAGTCCCCCCATGTAGGTCGGAGTGGTCACAACCATCGTGTTCTCTACGGTGTTGACTGCTGCCTTGCAAGACCATGCTGTGTGATCGGCATCCGTCCAGCCTGTTCCTCCATAAGCCTTAGACCAGAGCATATTTCCTTGCCCATCAAATTTTGCTGCAGTAAAATCACGTCCGTATGAGGCTTGCACACTCGTGATCACAATGTCTTGGTTGGGCAATTCTTCAAGAAAAAGTCCCATATCCCCTAAACCAGTAACTAGTTTCGTCCAAATCACATTTCCATTGCTGTCCGTGCGCATTAAATAAATTTGTCCTGCATTTCTACCTAGGGAAATAAAATCACCATTTTGCGCTTCCTTGGCATACATCATCCATTCGAAAGCATATCTTTTAATCCAAAGCATGTTTCCGTTGGCATCCAAACGCATATTAAATGCTCGGCCATTTCCAACGGCTTGATACAAACCCGAAACTAAAAAGGTTCCATCATTCAATTCAATGATGCTTTTCCCTCCATCCTGTCCAGCTGTACCATAAATTCGAAACCAATCAATGTTCCCACATACATCCAATTTATAGGCGTACACATCGCAATCACCATTCGAACCACTTCCCTCGTGCTGACCTGTCGCGACAAATCCACCGTCGTCCGTCACCTCCAACTGAAGTGCACCTTGCATCCCTGGAAGGTTGTATTTCCGATAAAAAGTATTGTTTTGACCAAATGTGAAAGTCCCTAAAAAAAGAACGAAACAAAGACTGGCGAGGAAGGATGTTGATGCGGGTAAAGTTTTTTTCATCACTATATTTTTAGCACAAAATCAGATATCAAAAGTGTTGTTTAAGCAAAATAAATGACAAATGACACAAAAATCACTTTTAATCTTCACTTAAATAATTGTTAAAAATACAGAAATTTCACAACACAAAAAAACTAATCTATTTAATAACAATAAGTTAAAATTAAATCTACAGATCCTTGATACTTCTCTGAGGACGCCTTAAATCTGCAACGAAGTGAATGAGCGATCCCCTTCAATAAACTCAGGGCTTGGAGCAAAAAAAACAATATGGAATGATCCGCTTTTTGTTTTTCTTTTTCTTTGTATTTCAGACCCAATTCGGATCGCATTCATTGACCATTGGTGCGATGGAAATTGAATCTTTATCAGCTCCTTATTATTTCCTCTTTTTTTTATAACTGATCGCAGTCACTTTAACCCACAAAAAAAGTCCGCCATGAAGCGGACTTTCGTATGATGTAAAATTCTCTTATTGAATCGTCAATTTCTTTTCAAGGTCTTCCAAGTATGCACGGAACTGTTTGTCCGTTTCGGAAAGATTCATAACCGTGCGGCAAGCGTGAAGCACAGTTGCGTGATCTTTACCTCCACAATGTGCGCCGATGTTTGCCAGCGATGATTTCGTCATTTTCTTCGAGAAGAACATAGAAATTTGTCGGGCTTGAACCACTTCGCGCTTTCTTGTTTTGCTCTTAAGCATTTCAATAGGCAAATCAAAATAGTCACACACCACTTTCTGAATGTATTCAATCGAAACTTCGCGTGCAGTGTTCTTTACGAACTTGTCTACCATTTGCTTTGCAAGTTCGATCGTGATAGCTTTCTTGTTGAGTGATGCTTGAGCCAAAAGTGTGTTCAAGGCACCTTCCATTTCACGAACGTTCGTATTGATTGAGTAAGCAAGGTATTCAACAACATCGCGTGGAAGATCGATGCCATTTCCGTACATTTTCTTTTCAAGTATAGCGATACGTGTTTCAAGATCTGGTGTACTTAAATCCGCTGAAAGTCCCCATTTGAAGCGAGAAAGTAAGCGCTGTTCCATTCCTTGCATTTCTACAGGTGGCTTATCCGATGTAAGGATAATTTGTTTTCCATTTTGATGCAAGTGATTGAAGATGTGGAAGAAAACATCCTGAGTCTTCTCTTTACCAGAGAAAAACTGCACATCATCAATGATCAATACATCGATCATTTGATAAAAATGGATGAAGTCATTGGTTGTATGATTCTTCAAGGCATCGATGAACTGGTGCGCAAATTTCTCAGAACCTACATATAAAACAGTTTTGTTCGGTGTTTGATTTTTAATGGCAATTCCAATCGCATGTGCCAAGTGAGTCTTACCAAGACCAACGCCTCCATAAATCAGCAAAGGATTGAATGCTGTTCCACCGGGCTTATTGGCTACTGCATAACCGGAAGCGCGTGCCAAACGGTTGCAATCTCCTTCAATGAAGTTTTCAAATGAATAAGAAGGGTTTAAATTCGAATCCACATTCACCTTTTTCAATCCAGGAATAATGAATGGATTGCGAATTTGATTTTCATTCAAATTAATTGGCATGGTCACCGGTGCGTTTTTCACAGATTTTCTGTTTAAAGCCGGCAACTTTACAGTGTATGGTGTGGAATTCGTTGCTGTATTCTCCATCACAATACTGTACTCAAGGGTTCCTTCTACTCCGAGTTCCTTTTTAATCACTTTTTTTAAAAGCGTGATATAATGCTCCTCAAGCCACTCATAAAAGAAATGAGACGGCACTTGAATCGTCAGAATATTGTCTTCTAGTTTTACCGGCACAATCGGTTCGAACCATGTTTTATAGGCTTGCAAAGAAATATTGTCCTTGATCACTTTTAAACATGAATTCCAAACGATTTCGTGATTATTCCCCATTGAAAGTCCTTTTAATTTGATTAGTAAGCAGTATAGTTTTTCGTGTCGAGTTAACTCTGAAAATGGTGTTTTGTTCTCGAGGACAAATGTGCTAACAAAAAAGTTATAAAAAAAGTGGATTAGGGGTTGACTTTCTGAAAAGTTTTACTTGTTAATTAGAAATTAAGTTCAATACATCAGTTGTGACATCGGAAAGTTTAATTTCACTCGGGAAACATCAAATGATCTCTAAAAATCAACAAAAACGACTAACGCTCGTTACAACTCAAAAATAAGAATATCCTAGCGAATAATTTAAAATTCAATTGTTTATTTTAGCCAACAATTCCACAACAATGAATCTTTCATTTTCCAAGGCAATAGAACTTCGTGTTCGTTACAGCGAGACAGATCAAATGGGATATTGTTATTATGGTAACTATGCCCAGTATTTTGAAGTTGGCCGTGTAGAGGCTTTACGCAGTATTGGGATGAGCTACAAAGCACTGGAAGAAAGTGGGATCATGCTGCCAGTATCAGAATTTCAAGTGAAGTATTTTGCGCCTGCCTACTACGATGATTTACTTCGGATTGAAACAAAGATCATAGAATTACGTGGCTCTCGATTGCTTTTCGACTACCGCATTGTGAACGAAAGTGAAAAAGTGATTTGCACAGCATCAACGACTTTGGTATTTGTCCAAAAAGAGAACATGAAACCAATAGCGCCCCCAGCTGAATTCACCGATCGAATCCAACCCTTTATTTGTCATGACTAAGTCCTTTAACTACGCCCCCTCCACAGTTAAATTTATCCAAGCAAACACAACATTGCGCTCTGGGGAAATTCGTCTAGGTCAACAAGTCAAAGAGATGTCAAATCAAGAGGGGTGTAAATACGTCATTCTTGGCATTGAAGAAAGTGTTGGGCCTCGATTAAACTTAGGACTTCCAGGAGCAGAAAAAGCCTTCAGTGCCTTCCTGCCTCGATTTCTAAACATGCAGTCAAATCATTTTTTAAATGGAAACGATGTCCTCATTGCTGGATCAATCTACGTAAATGAAACCTCATCGAATCAAGATCCAAGCGTTGAAGAATTGGACGAACTTGTTGAAGAAACATTGCACCCTTTTCTCGCACAAGGAATGATTCCTTTAGTCATTGGAGGAGGACACAACAATGCGTTACCTATTATTCGTGCCACTCATCAATCAACGGGATCAAGCCTTGGGGTCATCAACATGGACCCTCATGGCGATTGTCGCGCCACAGACCTACGCCACAGCGGCAACTCTTTTTCATTCGGATTCGAAGAAAAAATCATCCACTACTACTCTATCATTGGGCTTCATCCTCAATACAACAATAGTTTCATCCTAGATTTTCTCCATAGAAAGGAATGTGAATTTTCATTATTCGATGATTATTTGGTTGGAAAAAGAGATTTACTCACCGATGTGTATTCGGAAAAATCACATTTGGAATCGCTTGGAAACTATGGGATTGAATTGGATTTGGATGCGATTACAGGAATGCCATCATCGGCCTTAACCCCAAGTGGTTTCTCATTGAATGAAGCTCGTATGTTTGTAAAAACATTGGCGAATAGTGAAAACTGCTCTTATCTTCATTTACCTGAAGGCGCACCACGCAATGAACAGGAAGAAAAGATTGTCGGAAAAGCGCTCGCTTATTTGGTTTGGGATTTTATCGAAGCCCATCACAGAAACCTCTAATTACTTCTTTAAACTTCTAGAGCTTTCCAAGGCGATAACCATATCAATCAAACATCCTTCGGGTTGAGGAGCTCTACTTTGAACATAGGTGAAAATAATTTCATCACCATTCTGCTTTAGTTTTTCTGGCAAGTTCACCGGGTACAGTCGCATTTTTTTTCCGTTGATTTTTGCAACAATGATTGCCCCACAAGTGTCATCATTGATTTGAATTTCACCTTTCACCTCACCATCAACTAAAGGAAGGATATTTTTTTGAAGTGAACAGCCCGCTAAAAGGACCAAGAGAAGTGCAAATGAATATACCTTTTTCATACTTTCCAAACTTTTATATTGACACGAAGTTAAGAAGAATGGTGCAAAAAAAAGTGGCCCTAAAGCCACTCTTCCCTTAACCTGTAGATGTTAATAATTGATCCGTGCATTCTTTAACGTCAATCTCCTTTGAGGGTTACATTTAAATTGAGAATTAACATTTCATCATTGAAAAACAAAAGTCTGCAACATCAAATCCCTTGGAAACTCGTTTACCTTTGGCATCGATGAAGGATGAAAAATCGATTAAAGCATTGATTCAACTTATTGATGATCCGGATGAGCACATTTTTTTGCATGTCCGAGATACCTTATTGAGCTTTGGCTACGATGCGATTCCATTTCTAGAAAATTCTTGGGAGCATGATCATTATGATTTAATCTTTCAATCGCGCGTTGAGCAAATCATCAATGAAATTCAATTTGAAGAAACCAAAGCTCAGTTGCTTCATTGGTGCAATTCAGACGACAAGGATTTATTGAGAGGAGCATTGATTATCGCGCATTATCAAGACGCAAGCTTTGACGACACTATAGTTCACGAAGCCATTCAATCCATCCGAAAAGACATCTGGCTCGAAATCAACAACACACAAACGGCCTTCGAGAAGATCAAAATCATGAATCATATTTTCTTTGAAAAACACAATTTTCAGGGAGATACCAAGCACTTTCACGCTGCCGACAATTCATGCATCAACAGAGTTCTTGAAACGAAAAAAGGAAATCCCTTAAGTCTTTCTGTCATTTATAGTATTGTGGCTCAGTCTTTAGACATCCCACTTTATGGCGTAAACCTTCCTAACCATTTCATCTTGGCCTATATGGATGAGCTAGGAACTTCAGCAATGATGGACAATCCAAACAAATGGGGTGTACTGTTTTACGTTAATCCATTTACCAAAGGAAGTTTATTGGATGAACATGAAATCCGTGAGTTTATCGACAGGCTGAAATTGGTAAACGACCGTGAATATTACGAACCCTGTTCGAACAGTGCTGTTTTGAAGCGGATGATTGCCAATTTAATTAGCTCCTTTCAATCCGCTGGGAATGCAGAAAAAGTGAATCAGCTGAATGAACTTCGACGATTGATTCCTTAACGAATTTCAAATTCCACATCAAAACTTTTCAATTTCTTGAACAATTCATTTGAGGGATCAACCTTAATGCTTTTTGAAGGCATTTGCACCTCAACATTGTCCAATGGATCAAAAATGGTAAAGCGCAAATCGCAGCGGCCCGGATTTTCTAAGAATAATTTGTTCAAATCGGAGATCAGGCGTTGGTCCAATGCTTTTGTTGAAAGTTTAATTTGTATTGTATTTGCCTTTGTTTCGCGCAGATTTTGAAGCATATCGATGGAATGAATCACAAATTCCAACTCACTCCTTCTCGGCGGTGTTTCGATGCGGCCTTTAATTGCCAAGAATGAACCCGGTTGAAAAAAGTGCTTGTACTTCAGGTAATTCTCTCGCCACAAAAACAATTTAAAGCTATCTGTATAGTCCTCAATTTGAAGTGTACCGAATGGGTCTCCATTTCGCGTTTGGCGATGCTCGGCATCTGTCACGGTAGCAGCAATCAATAAATCACGACCTCTATTTTGTTCAAGTTCATTCAACATGCCAATGCGTCCATTGCAAAACGATTCTATCTCAATGCGAAAATCGTCCATCGGATGACCTGAAATAAAGATGCCAACCACCTCTTTTTCTCGGTTCAATTTATAAATGCTTCCCCACTCTTCACATTTTGGAATTTCAGGCTCGGGCAACTTGGTTGTTATACTCTCGCCAAACATATCAATCTGTGGAGAAAGTTTCGCCTCTTGCACAGCATTGCCATATTTCGTCAAATTCTCTAAAAACGACTTGCCACTTGGATCTTCGTGAAAATATTGAGCACGGTGTACATTGGCAAATGAGTCAAATCCACCCGCATACGCCAAACTTTCCATAACCTTTTTCGACACAACGCGCAAATTAATGCGTTCAGAAAAACTAAAGATTGACGTGTAAATGCCATCTGCAGATCGTTCGTCAATAATGGATTCGACAGGACCACCTCCCACTCCTTTAATAGCGCCGAGGCCAAAACGTACGGCCCCTTCCTTGTTTACCGTAAATTGAAAATTTGATTCATTCACATCTGGACCAAGCACCGGTACACCCATTCTTCGGCATTCTTCCATAAAGAATGACACTTGTTTGATGTCACTCATATTATTGGACAATACTGAAGCCATATATTCTGCTGGATAATTCGCTTTTAAATAGGCCGTTTGATAAGCGATCCAAGCATAACAGGTCGAGTGAGATTTGTTAAATGCATACGATGCAAATGCCTCCCAGTCCTTCCAAATCTTCTCTAAGCTCGTGGCATCGTGCCCTTTTTCACCACCTTGCAGAATAAACAGAGGCTTCATTTTATCTAGCACATCTTTTTGCTTTTTTCCCATCGCTTTTCGCAGGGTGTCGGCCTCACCTTTTGTGAATCCGGCCAGTTTTTGTGAAAGCAACATCACCTGCTCTTGGTAAACGGTGATTCCATAAGTTTCTTTCAAATACTCCTCGCAGTCGTCTAGGTCATAAACGATGGGCTCTTCGCCGTGTTTACGTTTAATAAACGATGGAATGTATTCGAGTGGTCCAGGTCGATACAAGGCATTCATCGCGATCAAATCCGCAAATACTGTCGGCTTCAATTCACGCATGTATTTTTGCATTCCCGCTGATTCATACTGGAAGATTCCCACCGTCTCACCGCGCTGAAACAACAAATAAGTGGCCTCATCATCAATCGGAAATTGATCTGGATCAAGGTCAATTCCATGCGTCAATTTCACATTCTTAACGGCGTCCTTAATCAAGGTCAAGGTCTTCAAGCCCAAAAAGTCCATCTTGAGCAATCCCGCTGATTCAGCCACAGAGTTGTCGTACTGCGTGCAGTACATGTCTGAATCTTTGGCCGTTGCTACAGGAACAAAGTTGGTGATGTCGTCCGGTGTAATGATTACCCCACAGGCATGTATTCCAGTATTTCGTACGGAACCTTCCAATTGCAGCGCGCGATTTACCACCCTTGCTGCCAAGTCATTTCCTTGCGCGATTGCTTTGAGTTCTCGTGCTTTCGCAAGTTCATCTGCATTGTTTTTCAACTTTTCGGCCAACTCTGGTTCCGCCATGTGAAACAACTTGTTCAAAGAGATGTCGGGAACGAGCTTCGCCAAGCGGTCTGCTTCAGGCAAGGGTAGGTCCATCACACGCGCGGCGTCACGAATCGATGATTTTGCCGCCATGGTGCCATAGGTGATGATTTGTGCAACTTGATTCGCCCCGTATTTGTTGATTACCCAATCGATCACTCGTCCTCGTCCTTCATCGTCAAAGTCAATATCAATATCAGGCATGGACACCCTGTCCGGATTCAAGAAACGCTCGAAGAGCAAATCGTAAGCAATGGGGTCGACATTGGTGATGCCCGTGCAATAAGCAACAACAGAACCAGCTGCCGATCCACGTCCTGGTCCGACAGAAACGCCCATATCCCGTGCGGCATGACAAAAATCCTGTACAATCAAAAAATATCCTGGATACCCTGTTTTTTCAACAGTTGCCAACTCAAAATCAATGCGCTCTCGAATTTCATCTGTAATTTCTTTGTAGCGTTTTTTTGCACCCTCATAAGTCAGGTGGCGTAAATAATTGTTTTCACCACGTTTCCCCCCATCAACATCCAAGGGGTCCTGAAACTCTTCTGGAATATCGAATGCTGGAAGCAAAACCTCGCGTGCGAGACCATATTGCTCACATTTGTCAATGATTTCAGAGATGTTTAAAATGGCTTCTGGAAGATCCTGAAAGAGTTCCTTCATTTCTTCCTGAGACTTGAAATAGTATTCTTCATTATCCAAACCGTATCTGAATCCCCGCCCTCGTCCTTTTGGTGTAGAAACCAATTCGTTGTCTTTCACACACAGCAGCACGTCATGCGCTTCCGCATCGGACTTATCCAAATAAAAAGTATTGTTTGTAGCAATTGTTTTTACACCGTTTTTATGTGCAAGTTTTAACAGGGTGGTATTCACGCGATTTTCATTCTCCTGTCCATGGCGCATAAGTTCGACATAGAGGTCTTCACCAAATACATTTTTCCACCACACCAAGGCCTCTTCTGCCTGAACTTCCCCCACATTGAGAATCAGACTTGGAACCTCCCCATATAAATTCCCTGTGAGTACAATGAGATTTTCCTTATGTGCTTCAATCACATTTTTATCGATTCTCGGCACGTAATACATCCCTTTTGTATAAGCAATGGATGCCATTTTAATCAAATTGTGATAACCCTCCTTATTTTTCGCTAAGAGTACCACCTGATAACCATTGTCTTTCTGCGTTTTATCCAAATGATTGCGGCATACAAAAAACTCACAACCGATAATCGGCAAGATTTCCTTCTTCGTGTATTCTTCACCATTTTCCTCAGCCAAGGCACGCTCAGCTTTGATTTTTTTGTTGTACGCGGCAACCTCTTTTTCAAAATGAAAAGCGGCCATCATATTTCCCGTATCCGTAAGTGCAACGGCAGGCATATTCAATTCGACCGCCTTGGCGACAAGACCTTTAATGTTCGTAGTTGACTGAAGGATTGAAAACTGTGTATGGTTGTGCAGATGCACAAAGGGCATATCCTCAAGCTTTCCTCCCTTATTCTCCGATGGAATGTTTGATTCTACTGTATTTTCAACTGCTGGTTTCAACTTTTTACTCTCTGCCTTGAGGTTCAAGTGACGCAAACCAATCAACGCTATAGGTGCTGGATTTATTTCTTGGAATTGGGCGATGTACGCATCGTCTTGAGCCAAATCGACTGATGAAAAATGTCCGCGACGGAGCAATTCCAAAAAGCATCGTGTTGTTGCCTCGACATCCGCTGTGGCATTATGTGCTTCACCAAAAGGCTGATTAAATAAGTAAGCGTGAAGTTCAGTGAGTGTTGGTAATTTAAATTTGCCATAACGTCCGCCAGCAATCTTACACAACTCCGCTGTACGCTCAGTACATGTATCCAACACGGGCATATCCAACATGGGCGATTCCATGCTACAGCGAATAAACTCACACCCCAGCACATTGCGGTCAAAGCCAACATTTTGTCCGACAACAAACTTCGATTTTAGCAGTGCTTTATTGAAATCCTCCAACACCACTGCGAGTGATTCACCGTAGGTGCTTGCCAATTCAGTGGAAATCCCATGAATATTCTCTGCATCATAAGGAATATCAAAACCTTCAGGGCGAATTAAAAAATCTTTTTGTTCGACCAAACGCCCCATGTCGTCATGAATTTGCCATGCCATTTGCACGACGCGTGGCCAGTTGGAAGTGTCGGTAATTGGTGCTTTCCAGTCTCTCGGAAGCCCGGTTGTTTCGGTGTCAAAAATGATGTACATGAAAATCTGCAGTTAGCGATTAAATGTACGAATAAGGAGAGGAAATTTAACCTAAAAAATATCAACAGGAGGTAAGATTGTCAAATCAAATGTCTCCATCATAAAGCACTTAAAACAAAAAAATCCGCCTTCAACCGAGGTCAAAGGCGGATTTATATATCCAATGATATGGCGATATTGCGCCGACTAATTTTAGTTGTTTGTTGGTGCTCCAGAGCTATTTACTGGCGCTCCACTTTCTGGTGCAGGAAGAACATTTCCTTTGATGCGAATCACTTTCGTAGGCTCATTCACAGCATTTGACGTAATTGTAACGCTTTTGTTGATTGCTCCCGGACGCTTCGTGTCATATTTCACGATAATAGTTCCTTTTGCCCCTGGTGCAATTGGTTCTTTCGGCCACTCAGGAACTGTACATCCGCAAGATCCTTTCGCAGTTGAAATAATCAATGGTTCGTTGCCTGTATTTTTGAACTCAAAGGTACATGTACCATCAGCACCGTATTTCACAGTACCATAGTCGTGTGTGTCTTTTGAAAATTCGATTTTTGCTCCAGTTTCAATTTGAGCAATAGCAGTATTCATTGCAACAGAAGCAACAAACAAGACTAAGAGAGATAAAAGTGCTTTTTTCATGATCTTTTGTTTTTAGGTTTCTTAACAGTTTCAAATATACATCCGAGGTGGAGGGCAAAATTATTTTTAACACATCATTAACAGGGATGATTTATCGCACTGAAAGTTCATTCATCTGAAAATCAATAAACTCCTCAAATGTCAAATCAAGATGACGCAAACGAAATTTCAACCCTTCGCGTTTTTCACGGTCCATTTTCGGGTTTTCCTTCAACAACTTGGTGTAGTAAAAGCGAATTTTTGAGGTGTCACGCGGCTGAATGTATTCATACGAACTCCCCTGACTCTCAAGCACCATTGCGCGGTTGATGTAGTTCGGGTATTTCTCCAATAATGTATCCGCGTATTGCACCGCGCGTGTTAAAATATTCAACCCCGCATACTTCATGTGCACTTTGTCCAAACATTCCGCCGCATAGTCGTCTTCTGGATAGGCATGGTAATAGTCCAACAGGCGGTTGATTAATTCAAAATTTGTGAGGTTAGGAATCGTTTTCGTTTGCGGCAAATTGGCTTGTAAATCGCGGATGGAATCCTCCATTTCTTTGATTCGACTTTTCAATTCAACACGGCTCCCGCTTCCTTTTCCATCTTCGTTTAAACCTCCTCCACAGGCATACATTAGAGAAAGTCCAAACACAAAAACGAACATTTTTATCCAACTTAACTGTTTCATCATCTGCCTTTTTTAATCAATGGAAATTTCATTTTATAGTCTACACGCACCTCTCCTCTAGAGATGTTTTGTAGTCGCTTCGTCAAGAGACGTCGTTTCAATGGTGACAAATGATCTGTAAAGAGAATGCCATCAACATGGTCATATTCATGTTGAATGATCCGTGCCGCATACCCATCAAAGGTCTCTTCGTGAAAATTCCAGTTTTCATCGTAATAGCTGATGTGGATTTTCTCTTTGCGAAATACCTCTTCACGTATTTTGGGAATGGAAAGGCAGCCTTCAAAAAAACCCCATTCTTCCCCCTCTTCTTCTTCGATGACCGGATTGATAAAAACCTTCTTAAAGTTGTCCATTCCAACTGCTTTTGGGTCAGGACCCTCTTCACCAATATCTTCCTCATCCTCCACGAAGGGTGAACCATCCACCACAAACAAGCGGATAGATTTCCCAACCTGCGGAGCCGCTAAGCCTACACCACTTGCGTCATACATTGTTTCGAACATGTTGTCAATCAACTCATTCAAACCTGGATACTCTTTATCGATCTCTTCAGCTTCCTTCTTCAGGACCGGATCTCCATAGGCTACAATAGGTAAGATCATGTCATTTGTTTAGGTTGCAAAATTACGCTCATTTAAAGGAAATGTAAAGCGAAAGGGAATCTAATTTCGTTGAATTAATGATTTTTGGCGGAAAGATAGGATTGAAGCACAATGGCTGCACTGACTTTATCGATGTTTCCTTTCACTTGTCGGTCTTTTTTTTTCATTCCTCCGGCAATCATTGCCTGAACGGCCATCTTGGAGGTAAAACGCTCATCGATCAACACAACTGCCAACTCGGGAAACTTCGCCAAAAGTGCTTCATGCAACAGCCGTACATTCTCTGTAATATGGGTATCGCTATTGTCCATCCGCTTTGGCTCTCCCAACACAATGGTATCCACCGATTCTTTTTGAACAAATACTTCAAGATAGGCCATCAAACTTTTTGAATCAATTGTCTCATGGGGAAAGGCAAATAATTGAAGATCATCCGTGATGGCAATACCCGACCTTTTCAATCCAAAATCTATAGCTATTGC
>JBILBT010000187.1:0-6121 GCA_044353545.1 Crocinitomicaceae bacterium
TCAAATTCCCAAAAGAGATCAAGATTTTAAGAGGTCAAGAATCTAAGATTGGTTCTTACTTCGGCGGAGCCAACCATATCCCCAACTCGTAATTCGTAACTCGTAATTAGTAACTATCAGGACTAGAAAGGGTATCCAATTCCAAAATGGAGTACAGGTATGAACAGTTTTGGCACATACTGCTTATAATCGGGGCCAAATGCTGCAATCGCTTCACTGACAAATTGAGGACGATTTTTGGTAAAAATCCATTTCTCACCATTTGGCAAAGCTGGGTTACTTAAAGGCAATCCGAGGTCGACACGAACAATGAAGAAATCCAAGTCAATTCGCACGCCGACTCCAGCCGAAACAGCTATTTCTCGGATCCAAGTCGACGAAAACTGACTTCCGAGACGGTTCGCATCCTTGTTAAAGGTCCATACATTTCCTGCATCGACGAAAAATGCTCCTTTCAACATTTCACCCAGTGAAAATCTGAACTCTGCTGATGCACCTAAGCGAACATCACCAATCTGCGTCACTGTTCTGTTTGTGTCTAGGTAATATTTATAAGCTCCCGGCCCTAAGGCTCTGGCTCTCCATCCTCTGTTGTCATTGGCCCCTCCCGCAAAAAAGCTGTAATCGTAAGGCAAGGATGTTGTTGTATTTCCGTAAGGCACACCCGCCCCCAACTGAAGTCGTCCGTGCATACTGCTCTTTTGACCAAATGGATAGGAAGCATTGACGTCATTGTCCAAACGGATGAATTGAGAATAACCTACCCCGAAGATGGTCTTTTGACCGTTTGCAATGGTATCTTGATACTTCTTGAACATGGCCAAGGTATTTCCCGCAGGATCGAGCGTTGAATTGAAATACAAGGAGCCTTTTCCTTTGTTCTCCTTCTCTTTGTTGTTGTATTCGAACGTAATTTTCCAATCCTGCCAAATGAATTGGTCATTGTAGGCATTTTTCAGAAAGAGGTCATTTAACTGATCCAACTTGGCTTGAAATGCAGGCTTTTTATCAATCCGTACAAACTTCACAACTGATGCAAATGGGAGTCCCAATTGAATAACTTGTGTCTTGCCCTTATCTCCACCGTAGAACCGCCACAAATAATTCAACTGCAAAATATCGCGTTCAAAATCACTTCTTCGCTGATAATTGTAGGCCGCTGAAATAACCGTTCGCGGCCGCTGTCGTTTAGACATGGCAGTCACTTTCGCTGGAAACAGACCCGGAATATCGAGTTTAAGACTTGGGCCAATTTCAAAGGTGTTAAAACTTCGTCCCGCAGTTTTGATTTTCTCGCCATCCAAGGTTTCATCGAAGACAGGAGGCTGCGACTCAAATCCACCACTCACCGTAAATGTCAATTTTTCAGCGCCACCAAACAGATTTTTGTTGACGTAATTGAATGAACCAGAAACGCCAAGATATCCGTTTGAGTTTGTTGCACGTGGCTCAAAACCGAAACTCTGACGACTTGCTGGAACGAGATAGTAATGCACATCCAGCTTATTTGTGCCTGGAATCTCCACCAATTCGGGTTTAATGACACGGAACACTCCCAATTGCATCATGCGCGTGTAGGTGCGCTCAAGATAATATTCCTTGTAATAATTCGTCTCCTCCAAGTAACTCTGCAGCTCAATCACATCAGGATCAATAGACAATTTTCCATTGTAGAAAAAGGTCGCTTTACGGAATGGATCAAGCAGATTTTTCTTACGCAACATCACTTCCTCGTATCTAAAGGTATCGGTTGTTCGAAGAAACTGTCCATCCATCACATCTCTCCCAAGCAAATTCATGGAACTTTTAAAATTGCCTTTGAAATATGTCGTGTCTGCAATATGAAAATAAACATGATCAATGAATGTGTTTTGATGTTTTATGGCAATGAGCGAATCTCTATTGACTGTGCTACGCACCATTCGATCTGAAATAATGATAATCAGATTGGCCGTCATTCTTTTGTATGTCGTATCAGCCTCAAAGGTGATATGTGAACTGCTGAACCCATACAAGGCATTGTCGCGCATGTATCTTGCCAAATCACTTCTAAAATCATCCAAGAGATCGGTGTCAAAAGGCTTTCCTTTCAGCGGATGCTCTTCAAATTTCTTGATATAATTGTTGAAATTTTCCGAAACAACGGTGTTTTTACACAACACTCGTATGGTGTCAATGGTAAAAATTGGACCTGTATGAACTGAATAATTTACGACTGCCTTTTTATGTTTTTTGTAGTCAACAATTGCTGTTACTTCATTGCGGTAACATCCTTTCTTCTTAAGGAATGCGCTAATTTGTTCGATTGATTTGTTGAACGGTATACTGTCGAAAACAACTGGTGCCTCCCCAATCTTGTATTTGAACCATTCGCGTAAAAATAATTTTGGTTCTATGGTATCCTTCAATGGAATAATGCGCTCGGTGTAGAGTTCATTGCCTTTCGCTCTTGCCTTCTCGATGCGACGCGCATTGATTTTGTTTTGCCGATTTTTTTTGTGTTGATTGATTTCTCTCAATCGAATGTTCTTCTCGAAGCGTTTTTCAGCAACAGCGCTAGAATCAATGGCATTGTAAGCGGCTAACTTCAGTTTAACTCCAGCAGTTTTAAAATTTGGTTTCTGTCGAATAATTTCTGCTATGTCGTCAACATCAAACTTTTCACCTTCTAGAATTATTTTATTTTTTTTTACGAGATATCTACCCTCTGGCACATAACGCGACGATCGGCACGAAACAAGTGCAAGGAGAATTAACAGAATATATGTAAGTTTGACCGAGCTCAATGAGGATATTTTCAATGCAAAAGTAGTAAATAAGAAGTTGTGTCAGGACTATCGAAGAATAAGATAAAGTGGATCCGTTCATTGCATTTGAAAAAAAATCGCGATGAGTTCGGATTATTTCTCGTTGAAGGAGAAAAAATGGTCACCGAAGCACTCCGGGAATTTCCGGAAATTATTGAGGAAGTCTATACAACCTGCGCCCTTGACACCTTTCTTTATAAAGGTGCAATAGAATTGATTTCGGATGCTGAGTTGTCTCAACTATCAACTCTAAAAACGCCAAATAAAACACTTGCGGTGTTGCGCAAACCCGAAAAAGTTGGTTCAAACATTTCTGAAGGATTGATTCTTGTCTTGGATGGTGTGCAAGACCCCGGGAATATGGGGACTATTTTGCGCACGGCTGATTGGTTCGGCCTACAAAAGATTGTTTGTTCGGAGGACACCGCAGATATTTACAACCCTAAGGTCATTCAAGCAAGTATGGGCTCAATGCTTCGCATGGATGTGACATACACCGCGCTCGATACTTTTTTGTCGAGTTGCCAACTCCCGGTTTACGGTGCCTTATTGGAGGGGGAAAATGTGTACAACACAGCTTTAGTAAGAAACGCCGTGCTCGTCATGGGAAATGAAGGAAAGGGAATTCGTCCGAACATTCAAGCGTATATCAATTCACCGATTCATATTCCAGGTTTTGGAAAGGCCGAATCGCTCAATGTAGCTGTAGCAACTGGGATTTTGCTATCGGAATTTGCGCGTTAAGCTGAAAGTTTACGGTTTGGCCTGAATGTATTTCTTTGCACGTAAGATACTGTTCACGCGAATATCTTCCCAAAACAAGTTGACATCTCCCGCATGATAGTTTTTCATGGTAAAGGCCAAATAACGGTATGGGAATTTTGGTGGATTAATCCAAATAACACCGTCCGCAAGATGCGTAGTAACAGAATGGCGATACATCTTTCCATTGGAAAAAAGAAATCCGAGGTGCTCCTTTGATGAGGCAACAGATGATAGATCCCAAGTAATTGGATTAATGACTGCTTTTCCTTTGTACCATTTGTATTGTTTCATGTCAAATTTCTTTCGAAAGGTATTCCACGTAACATATCCCCCAATTTCTTCTTTGTTCGTCATCAAGGAAATCGTCGAGTACATCGTTGTATCGATTCCTATTCCCGGAATATAGGCGGCAACAAGCTTGTTTTGCAATTCCTTTCCATCAAAATACTCTTTCAACAACATCGAAATATGCGTCGAGCCCTGACTATGTCCCGCAAGAATGATTCCTTTTCCATGGTTGTAATTTTCGAGATAGTACTCAAATGCAGCGCTTACATCCTTGTACGCCAGCATCAAGGCATCGTATCCCCCACTATCCAAGGTGTAATAGGACCGAATGTGCGCTTGTTGGTAAAAAGGAACATACAAATTACCTGCTGCCAACCACGCTGATGCTTGAAAGGGAACAGCTGTACCTATTACCTTTTCGCGATGAATTGAGTCATTAATGGGGTAATTCCATCTTGCATCTTTGCCGTCCAACAAAAAGGTTGGGTACACATAAAACACATCCACAGGTTCGTTTTGTGTATCTGACCATTCGGTTAAAAGTGTTTTCGGATAAGCTCCGGGTAATACTGCCCAATTTACTGCATTGGAATAATCCGTCGCTGTTGTTTGAGCACAAACGGAAGCAGCTATGAAAGAAATTAAACAAAAAAGTATTGCTCTTAAAAGAATCATTGCCTATTAATTTTTTGATGAATAGCTTCTGTGCACTTCATGCCATCAATGGCCGCGGAGATGATTCCACCAGCATATCCTGCACCCTCTCCGCATGGATAAATCCCTTTAACTTCAATATGCTCAAGGGTTTCACTATTTCTAGGGATTGAAATTGGAGATGATGTGCGTGATTCCGGCGCATGTAAAACGGCATCATTGGTTAAATAGCCTTGCATTTTTTTATCAAACTGAACAAAGGCCTTTCTCAAGCGCTGAGTGATAAAATCAGGTAAAACATCATCCAACCTCACACTCACTATACCAGGCTGGTAAGAAGATCTCGGAAAATCGACCGACTTTTTATCCTGCACAAAGTCAAGCAAGCGTTGCGCTGGTACTATTTGTGTTTTTCCAGCCGCCTCCCAACATTTTTGTTCAACAGCTTTCTGAAAATCCAAACAAACAAAGGGGTTCATTTCATCTTGCGGAAAATCGGAAGGATAAACACTGACAACAACTCCCGAGTTGGAGTATGGATTGTTTCTTTTTGATGGCGACCATCCGTTGGTAACAACCTCATTTTGTTCAGTTGCACAAGGAGCAATAATGCCTCCGGGACACATGCAAAATGAATATACACCTCGACCATCCACTTGCTCAACAAGTGCATAACTCGCTGGAGGCAAAAGATCGTCATGATGCCTTCCATGGTATTGAATTTCATCAATTAAATCTTGAGTATGTTCAATACGCACCCCCAAGGCAAAAGGCTTCGCTTCAATGCGAACCCCATTTCGATGAAACAATTCAAAAATATCGCGCGCCGAATGGCCTGTAGCAACAATTAAATGCTCACAAAGAATACGTTTTAATCCATTGATTTCAATCTCCTTAAGCTCATTGCCTTCAATGAATACATTTGTTAATTTTGAGTCGAAATGAACCTCTCCACCAAAGCGAATGATCTCTTCGCGCATCGCCACTATGATTTGCGGAAGTTTATTGGTTCCGATGTGCGGATGCGCATCCACCAAAATATCTTTTTCAGCGCCAAACTGAACAAACATCCTCAGTGCGCGATCAACATCTCCCCTTTTCTTGGAACGGGTATAAAGTTTTCCATCCGAATAGGTTCCTGCTCCTCCTTCGCCAAAACAATAATTGGATTCCGGATTTACCATACTTGTTTTGTTTAAGGTCGCCAAGTCTCGTCGGCGTGAACGCACGTCTTTACCACGCTCAAAAACAATAGGCTTCAACCCAAGCTCCAAGGCACGCAATGCAGCGAACAATCCCGCGGGCCCTGCACCTACAATATGGATTTCTCGGGCTGAATGGACATCTTTCGCTTGGAAAGAATCATTTATTTCTATGCTTTCATCATTGTCGTAGACCTCAATGGTGCAGTTATAGAAAATGTCTCGTTTTCGCGCATCAACGCTTCGTTTCCGCCATTCGTAATGAAACGACCCTACTGCTTTTCCAGATTCTCTCGCAATAACTACAACTAAATTGTTTTCGTCCCTTAATTCCTCCGGGCGAAGGCGAAATTGAACAATCTTGCTCATTATCCTTCAAAAATGAACGACACCCACCACACGCGG
>JBILBT010000188.1:0-6105 GCA_044353545.1 Crocinitomicaceae bacterium
AAGGTACCTTGCTCATTCAAGGTGATCGCATCTTGGATGCTGGCTTGTTGGTCATCGTTCCTGCTGGTGCGCTTGAAATTGATTGCGAGGGACGCACCATTCTTCCGGCTTTCATCGAGACGTGGTCGTCTGCAGGAACGAACGCACCATCGCCATCGAATGAGCGTTCGGGCCGACCACAATTGGAAAGTAGCAACAAAGGTGCGTATTACTGGAACGAATCGGTGCATCCTGAAGTCCGAGCAGCGGATCAATTTACGATTCAACCGAAAGCCTATGAGGCCTTGGTCAATATGGGATTCGGATTGGCGCTGACACACGTGAACGATGGAATTTTTCGCGGAACAGGCGCTTTGGTTTCCTTGGGATTAGAAAATCCACAAAGTCAAATCTTGGTGGCGGATGTTGCATCTGTCATAACCTTCGATAAAGGGATTTCACGTCAAACCTATCCGTCGTCACAAATGGGATCTATCGCCTTGATTCGTCAGGCATTTTATGACCTTGAAGCGTACACACAAAAACATACCTCTACCAATCTTTCTCTCGAAGCACTTTCTGCGCAAAAGCGTTTGCCGGTGCTTTTTCAAACGATGGACAAATGGGAAATCTTGCGCATGGCAAAAATCGCGGATGAGTTTCAGTTGTCGGCCTTATACCTCGGGTCGGGAAATGAATATGCCGCCTTGGACCAAATTTTGGCTTTGAAACGACCAGTCATTATCCCGTTGAATTTCCCAGATGCCTTTCAGGTGAATGATCCCTACATCGTGCGGCAAATACCGCTTTCTGATTTGAAGCATTGGGAGTTGGCGCCGTCAAATCCTGCTTTGGTGCAGGAAAAAGGAATTTCCATGGCCCTAACCTCTGCTGGGGTGAAGAGTCCAGAAGCCTTTTGGAAAAATCTGCGCCTCGCCATTGATCGTGGATTAAGTGTTTCAGATGCCTTAGGTGCCCTGACCATCGAACCGGCAAAAATGCTGAACGTGTCCGATCAAGTGGGGACATTAGAGAACGGAAAACGCGCAAGTTTCACCATTTGGTCGGCAGACCCCTTCACGGAAAATGCGGTATTAACCGAAAGCTGGATGCTTGGAAAACGCAACGAATTGAAAGTCCTTCAAGCACACGACATCCGTGGAACTTATAACCTTTATATTGAAGGGATGCAGTTTCCAATGGAGTTTAAAGGCGATCGTGAAAAACCGGAAGCCAGCATCAAAGAGGTCAAAAAGATTTTCGATCGTAAAAACAACATCTCTTACGATACCCTATCCCCTAAAGTAGCTGTCGAATTGATTGGCGAAGACATTACCCTGCAGTTCAGTCTTTCGGATGAAAAAATGAATGGAAGCGTTATTCTGCATGGAAAGGTGAACTCAAGACTGGGCATATTTGAAGGAGATGGCATGTTGCCCGATGGACGCTGGATTCGTTGGTCAGCTGTCCGAAATGGACGAGGAGATGCTGCGAAATCGAAGGAAGAAGAGAAGAAAAATAGTCTTAACGGAAAGGTGTGGTACCCCAATATGGCCTTCGGAAATGAAGCCGTACCTCAGGAGGAATTGATCGTATTCCGCGATGCTACTGTTTGGACCAATGACCAACAAGGAAATCTTAAAAATGCCACGGTCTTCGTGAACAAAGGAAAAATCACCTTTGTCGGAACAGGAAATTTTGTGATTCCAGCTGGTGCAAAAGTGATTGATGCCAAGGGCTTACACCTGACATCGGGCATCATTGATGAACATTCGCACATTGCCATTTCGAGAGGTGTGAACGAAGGAGGTCAAGCGATTACCGCTGAAGTAAGTATCGGCGATGTGGTGAATCCGGACGACATCAACATTTACCGTCAGTTGGCGGGTGGGGTGACAGCTGCGCAGCTTCTGCATGGTTCGGCAAATCCCATTGGAGGTCAGTCGGCTTTGATCAAACTGAAGTGGGGATCTACACCCGATGAGATGCTGATTGACAATGCGCCGAAGTTCATCAAGTTTGCTTTGGGGGAAAATGTGAAACAAGCCAACTGGGGCGATCAAAGCACCGTGCGCTTTCCACAGACGCGCATGGGAGTCGAACAAGTGTACATCGATGCCTTTACGCGAGCTCGTCGTTACATGGACTCTTGGGAGGCTTACAAAAAAGATACGGTTCGCACTGCGAAACCTGCCAAAGACATAGAACTTGAAGTGCTTGCGGAAATCCTCCGTTCGGAGCGTTTCATTACCTGCCATTCGTATGTTCAGTCTGAAGTCAATATGTTCATGCACGTAGCGGACTCCATGGGCTTTAAAATCAACACCTTCACGCATATCCTTGAGGGATACAAAGTCGCAGATAAAATGGCCGCTCACGGCGCTGGAGGATCAACTTTTTCGGATTGGTGGGCCTACAAGTTTGAGGTGAATGATGCCATCCCGTACAACGCCAAAATGATGGCAGATCAAGGCGTCGTGGTGTCGATCAATTCCGACGATGCCGAGATGGGGCGTCGCCTGAACCAGGAAGCGGCAAAAGCTGTTAAATACGGGGGCATGTCGGAAATTGAAGCCTGGAAAATGGTGACCTTGAACCCGGCGAAATTGTTGCACCTCGATCAACGCATGGGGAGTGTGACTGTTGGTAAAGATGCAGATATCGTTTTGTGGTCCGACAATCCTTTGAGCATCCAAGCGATCGTACAAATGACCTTGGTAGATGGTGTAGTGCTGTACGATGCCCAAAAAGAAGTCGAACGCAATGCGCGCAATCAAGCCGAAAAAGCAAGAATCATTTCAAAGATGCTCGACGCCAACAAGCGCGGAGAGCCAGCCAAACCTTTCTTCAAAAAGCGCAGCCGCCATTACCATTGCGACACCCTTGGCGAAGAAGGATCCGAAGAAGAAAATACCCATTAAGCAGATCGAATGATGAAATTTATACTTGTATTCAGTTTGGTACTTACGGCCGTAAACCTATTTGCGCAAGCCGATGGAAAATCAGTGCTCCTCTTGAATGGCTACCTCCACATCGGAACAGGTGAAGTCCTAGAAAGTGCACTTGTTGGCGTGAAGAACGGAAAAATCACCTTGGTGAAAAATTCCTTGGCCTACACCTATAAGCCCGAAGAATGGGACACCATCATCGATTTACAAGGACAGCACATGTATCCTGGCTTTGTCGCGCCGAATTCAACCTTGGGACTGACCGAAATTGATGCAGTTCGCGCCACGAGGGATTACAACGAAGTAGGCATCTTCAATCCACATGTCCGCGCACAAATAGCGTTCAACGTAGAATCCAAGGTCATCAGCACGGTGCGCACCAATGGCATACTGATCACTCAAGCCACCCCGCGTGGTGGATCGATCTCTGGAACCTCTTCAGTGATGACAACCGACGGCTGGAACTGGGAAGACGCGACGGTATCCAAAGACGATGGGATCCACGTGAATTGGCCATCCAGCACACAAGGAACTTGGGGCGAACCAGGGAGAAAGCGCAGCCAAGACTACGAAGTTCAAAAGCGTGAAATGATGGCCTTCTTTGACATGGCTGAGGCCTACGTTAAATTGGATGCTTCCCTTCAAAAGGATGGGCGTCTCGATGCGATGAAAGACTGTTTCGTCGGCAAAAAGCGCGTGTATTTTCATGCCAACGACATCCAGCAGCTGCTCGACATCATTAGTTTTTCCAACCGATTTGACTTTAAATACCCGGTGATCATTGGTGGGAATGACGCGTATTTGATTCCCAAGCAGTTGATCGATGCGGGATTCTCCATCATGGTGACACGCATCCATTCCTTGCCCGAGCGCGAAGAAGATGCGGTGGATCAAGCCTTCAAATTGCCTTACCTATTGCAGCAAGCAGGTGTTCCTTTTTGCATCCAAAACGAAGGCGACATGGAAGCCATGAATGCACGCAACCTACCTTTTCAGGCAGGCACCGCTATGGCCTATGGATTAACCGAAGAGCAAGCGGTTGCAGCCATTTCCTTATCGGCCTGCAAGATCTTGGGCATCGACAAAGACTACGGCAGCGTGGAGGAAGGAAAATCTGCGACACTCTTTGTGTCAACTGGTTCCGCCTTGGACATGCGCAGCAACAACCTTACCCTTGCGATGATCAATGGGGTGTTCATGTCCTTGGACAACTCACAAAAAGCGCTGTACGAGAAGTACGAGGGGAAGTATAGGTAGTTCGTTAATGAAAGTACTTCTTATAAACTCAACTTTCAATTTTTTGTGCTTTTGCCTCTTTTATACCTTCGTGAAATTGAATATCTAAGCCAAGCGTCACGGTTTGAGTATCCTCATAAACATCAAATTTAACTGCCTTTCCCCATTTCAATGCGATAAAATGAACACCTCTGTTTATGTAGGGTTGCCCATTTAACAAAACACATGAAGCGGTCCATCTAGCCATTACGAGCGTTTTAGCTGGCGTACCTTTTACTTCAATGTCTGTAACCTCAAATATAAGGTCTGGAAGCACAGTTCCTACTCGTTCGAACCACCTTCTCAAGCTTTCTTTATCACGACGTGTGCCACCTAGACTATTTTCACCTGCAAATGTATGCTCCAGTTTTACATTAGAAATACCTTTTAAAACTGCATCATAACGATGTTCTTGGACCATTTTAAAATTCTGTTTTACAAGCCCTTTAATCATATAATGATACGGGTTTAAATCTTGGGCAATTACAAAATTGGCGAGTATGATAACCAACATGAGCACTAGTAACATTTCATTCATCGTTGTTTTTTTAATTGATACACGGCAAAATTATAATTAAACTAAAGTTTAAACAATGAACCTAAGTTAAGAAATGCGTTTGCGTATTCTACTAAGAGCTTGAGGTGTTATTCCAATATATGAAGCAATGTATTTGAGTGGAATCAGTTGTAATAATTGCGGCTGTTCTTTGCATAAATTTAGATAACGTTCTTCAGCAGATAGGGTTAGTAATGACAATTCTCGTTTTGATTTTTTCAAAAACAATTCTTCGCTTGCCAATCGACCAATGGTATTGCCAATTTGTGTTTTTGCATAGATTAATTGTAAGTCATCAAAAGTGACACTCCATAATATTGTGTCTGATATGGTTTCTAATTGATAGTTCGATGGTTGCTGTGTTAAAAAAAAGTCATAAGCGGAAACAAAATTATTGGCGAATGCAAATTCAAAAGTTGAGTCTTCAAATTCATTTGGAATACATTTCCGAATAATCCCCTCCTCAATAAACGATAAATAGTTTTCTTTTTCCCCTGATTTTAATAAGATTGATTTTTTCGAAAACTCTCGTCTTGTAAGTTTAGACGAAAAGAATTCCCAGTCTGTTTCAGAAATATCAACCATTTTCTCGAAGTATCTTTTTATTTCAATCATGTTGAGATTTTAAATTTCTATTACTCATTTTAAAAGCAGCTATCGTTTAATGTATCCAAGGCTTATCAAAGATAATTACTCAGAAAATTGTTGAATTAATAATCTCAGAGAATCGTTGATTATCCAACAAAAAAAGGGACCCAATTGGATCCCTTTCGTTTTTCTAAGTCGTATTATTCTTTGATCAGCACCTTGCTCCAGTTGCGTTCCCCAGAGCGGATTTGGACGAAGAAGTAGCCGTCGCTCAACTCACTCGCTGAAACAACTTGCGCTTGTCCGCCTTCCCATCGTGCTTCTTTCAACACGCGGCCAGCAGCATCCAAAATGGCATAACTGTCGATGTTCAAGTTGCTGTTGAGGGAAATCGTAAATTGCTCACTCGCTGGATTCGGTTGAATGTTCCACTCCATGTTCGTCAATTCTGCGAACCCTAAGCTCGCTGAGTAAATTGGGGAAGTGTGCACACACGCAAAGGTATCGGTCATGGTTACAGTATAACTTCCTGATGTCAAGATGTTCAAGGTGTCGTTTGTCGCACCAGAAATTGGAACGCCATTCACCGACCATTGGATGCTGTATCCCACAGGTACACCAGTGGCCACTAGAGCATTTGTATTGTTGGCATAGTTGATTGTCGGCATTAAGAATGGGCTGCAATATACGGCTGTAATCGTATCCGAGAAAGCGACACATCCATTACTGTTGATGGCAACGACTATGTAAATCCCAGAT
>JBILBT010000374.1:0-6091 GCA_044353545.1 Crocinitomicaceae bacterium
GGACCCGTTGCTCCAACTGCACCGTTTGTTCCTGGTAAACCCTGAATTCCTTGTGCGCCTGTTAAACCTGTTGCACCGTTAGTTCCATCCACTCCTGCTGGACCTTGAATACCTTGAGGACCCGTAGTTCCTATTGCTCCTGATAAACCTGTTGAACCAACTGCGCCATTTGTTCCCGGTAAACCCTGAATTCCTTGTGCGCCTGTTAAACCTGTTGCACCGTTAACTCCCGGTAAACCCTGATTTCCTTGAAGGCCTGTTGGACCTGCTGGACCCGTTGCACCAACTGCACCGTTAGTTCCGGGTAAACCCTGAATTCCTTGAAGGCCTGTTGCTCCTGGTAAACCTGTTGGTCCTGTAGCTCCTTGTAAACCCTGATTTCCTTGTGCGCCTGTTAAACCTGTTGCACCGTTAGTTCCATCCACTCCTGCTGGACCTTGAATACCTTGAGGACCAGCTGGACCTTGACCATTTCCTGAAGTCTTAGCGTACAATGCGTAGGGAACACTCATCAATTGACTTGTTCCCATTATTTCATAGTTCGTTCCACCTATAACATCAACAGCTGATTCCATAAAATATGGCCCTGCTGACCAATCGATGTTGGCGAATGTTCCACTTACGACAGTGCCGTTTCCTATTTCAAGATTAATTAAACCGTACGTATTTGTTGTTGTTGCAAATGTTTCAGAATAAACAGATGCTCCACCAATTGATCCTTGCTGGATGGACATACGCATGCCTACAGCCTGGTTGTTTAAAATGGTGTTACCAGCATCTCTTACGACTGCCTGGTATTTAAACCCCTCTGGTGCTTGACCAAAAGAACTTAATGAAAGTGTTGCTATTGCAATGAGTGAGAGTAGTATTTTATTCATAATCTGATAATTAGTGTGATTTAACTAGTTTAAAAGTTTTGTGCTTCGACCGCTTACTTCGACCCTTCGATAAACTCAGGGGAGTCCAGCTCAGTGGAGTCAGCTCAGTGCAAGTAGTTAAAAAGCCCTGACCGAACGACCACAGAGGTTGGAGTAGTTATTAAAGTTGCCCTGGTTACCATTGAAGAAAAATTGACCACACGTAACGGCGCTAACTTCGTTCTCCGTTGAACTCCAATAGTTGTTATTAACAAAACCGCCAATTGCTACTCTCTGAAGGTAAATTTCATTTAATTCGTATTTTGTTGGCAATCGCCAATCTCTGAATTTTTGTCCATTTACTGAGTGATTAGATGGGTCAGAAATAAGATTTTGAGCCACATACCATGAAGAAAATCCTTGATCTTGAGTTTCAGCAACAAGTCCGTGTTTGCCATCGGCAGAAACCCAGAATACATAACCACCTAACTCTGGCCATAGGCCAATAGTATATGTAGGTCCTGTTGTGCTTACTAAATAAGGACTTGCTGCAGTTCCAGCACCTGTTACATTTATACCTGAACCAGCTGTAGTTACTCCACCTTGTCCGTCAGCTCCTGCTGCTCCATTTGTTCCTGGTAAACCCTGATTTCCTTGTGCGCCTGCTGCTCCATCATTTCCTGCTGAACCTTGTGGGCCAACTGCACCATTTGTTCCCGGTAAACCCTGATTTCCTTGTGCGCCTGCTGCTCCATCATTTCCTGCTGGTCCTTGTGGGCCAACTGCACCATTTGTTCCCGGTAAACCCTGATTTCCTTGTGCGCCTGCTGCTCCATCATTTCCTGCTGGTCCTTGTGGGCCAACTGCACCATTTGTTCCCGGTAAACCCTGATTTCCTTGTGGACCCGTTGCACCAACTGCACCATTTGTTCCCGGTAAACCCTGAATGCCTATTGCTCCTGTTGAACCAGTTGCGCCAGTAGCTCCTGCTGGACCTTGAATACCTTGAGGACCCGCAGTTCCTATTACTCCATCGGTTCCATTTGTTCCGTTAGTGCCATCCACTCCTGCTGGACCTTGGTTTCCTTGAGGACCCGCTGGACCTTGACCATTTCCTGACGTTTTAGCATACAAAGCATAAGGAACACTCATTAACTGGCTTGTTCCCATTACTGAATAGTTCGTTCCACCTGTAACATCAACAGCTGATTCCATAAAATATGGCCCTGCTGACCAATCGATGTTGGCGAATGTTCCACTTACGACAGTGCCGTTTCCTATTTCAAGATTAATTAAACCGTACGAATTGGTTGTTGGTGCAAATGTTTCGGAATAAATAGTTGTTCCACCAATAGCACCTTGTTGGATGGTCATGCGAAGTCCAACTGCTTGGTTGTTTAAAATTAAGTTCCCTGCATCACGAACTACGGCTTGGTATTTAAACCCTTCTGGTGCTTGACCAAAAGAACTTAGTGAAAGTGTTGCAATGGCAACAAGTGAGAGTAGTATTTTTTTCATTGTGTTTTATTTTAAAGTGCCCCGACGTTGCGCTTTGCTACAAACGGGATTAATTCGACCAGGTATTTTTTACAAAATACTGTCTCATTGAATTTTAACCAGTTTAAATGTTTTCAGATTTTGTGTGGCATTATTCAAGGTCAATGAATAGCTCCCTGGAGCAAGTTGACTTACTTGAATAGGTGTTATCTCTGCTGTAAGTTTGTTTTGTAAAACAAGTTTCCCGTTTCCATCATACAGCGTATAGGTCACATTCTCGAACGTGCTTGTTCTAATGTTCAATCCATCTTCTGTCGGGTTGGGGAAAATGATGGCTTCGTAGTTGGGGGCAAAATCCTCTACTCCTAAAAAATTCCAGTTGGTTTGATGAAAACCTTGTGTTAATTCGTTGGTTCCGTCGGTCCCTGTGTTTATAATCACTTCGCCTATTGTAAAGTCGATATTTGCAACTGCATTGGAGTAAGATTCTCCTTGAGTGGCTATGACTTCCTGCGCTGATCCAACTAAAGAGGCAAATAAGGAAAATGTAACTAGTATTATTTTTCTCATGATTAACAATTTTAAATTATTATTCAACAAAAATATTGTTGCAGATTAATAAAAAATTGTAAAAATCGAAAGTTGTTGACGCTTTACTAAAAAATAATATTGAGGGGGAAGGCTCAAGTATCTTTACACGAATAGAAAGCGAATGTTTCCTATTTGATCACATTTTCAAAATTATCGTAGCTCCAATGTTGAAATTCGGAAAAATCTGAACTGAGTTTGCTATTTAAAAAATACTGTTTGGGAGAGATTCCTGTTGAATCTTTAAAGTCCTTACTGAAATGAGCTTGGTCGTAGTACTTTAAATGATAGGCCATTTGAGTGAGTGATTCTTCGCAAGTCAATTGATAATCTAAGGCCTTTTTAATTCGATGAATCTTGATCAAGTCTTTAGGGGAAACTCCAACATGTTGAATAAAAAGGTTCCGTAAAGTGGTGGGACTAACATTCAACATGGAACTTAATTCATCCACCTTGTACATTTTTTCATTCACAATTAAATGATGTGCTGTTGAAACCCTTTTATCCAATGATTCTTTAAGTATATGATCTTTCAAAAAGCCTTCAATTTTGTCCATTAAGGCTTCATCATTTTTGCAATGACATAAATTCTCATACAGTTTATTGACTTCCTCTTTTTTAAATAAATCAAACAAATCCGTTCCATTGCTTTTATCCGTCGAATACAGTGAATCTTTTATAAACAATTGAAGATAATGTGGATAAAAGCCCAATGAAATTTCGCGGTAATTGGGGCTCATTTTAAGTGATTGCACTTTATTGATTAGACCGTAAAGATGAATTTTCGACTGCTTTTGCCATCCATCGTCTGTTTTTATATGACAATTACCTTCTAAAATAACCGTAATTCCTAATTCGCCATTGGGAACACAACAGTAAATAAATTCTTTGTTTCCATTGGACAAGTCATAAACATCAGTCAAGTATATAGCTGAAAGTCTTCTTGTTTTATGATTAATTAATCGGAAATTCATACTAAATAACTCATTGTTTCTCAAATGTATATTAAAAACCTTCAGCTACTGGGATCACTAACAAATAATTATGCTTGTGCAACTTTCCTTATTTTTCAATTCGTTTCAAATCTAAATCTTGAAAGTCGAAGCTAAAGTCAATATTTGGTGAAATACCTTTCATTTGAATCGATTGTGCTTTACCTGTGTCATCACAATAAAACATCGCAAAGGCATCACAATTCATTGCTTGATATTCCCATTTTATGGCAAAGGTATTTTCTTGATAAAAGGCCATCGGCCCATTTAACTTTGGGGAGCGTTCGCATTTTATCCATAATTGCTTATTTTTTTCAAATACTTCTACTTCCCCAAACCAACTGTCCGCATATGTTCCTATAAAGTTTTCGTTTTTCACCTTAATTTTCTTCGCCAATTCAACTTTTTCCCAAGCTTTTTTTGTGACACTGTCCTCTTCATTTTTAGTGTCATTCTTCCACCTGACCATTTTATCTATCCAATGATAATCGTTCAAGCCTAAATAACTGTCAGCAATGGTATTTGTGACCGATGAAAAAAGTCCTGCGCCTCCATTTTCAGTATTGGTTAAAATGACGATCCCTAGATTCAAATCAGGATACATTGTTACCATTGAAAGCATTCCTGGTAAAGCCCCAGTATGAGAAACTTCAAATTCACCTGCTACATCTGTTAATTGCCAACCTAAACCATAGCCGTTAAAATGTGAATTGTATCTTGGATTTTGATTCGTTTCTAAAACTGTATGTATTCGCCACATTTCATACTGATTTCTCAATGAAAACAAAGGAGTTTTTAAATCAATTCCATACATTCCTTCATTTAAATGCAGGATCATCCATTTGGACATATCTGCAACATTAGAGAAAATTCCACCAGCGGCACTTGCTATACTTATATCATACCTATCTATAGATTTTATGGTGCCAGACTCGGATGAATGCGGCCCTGCCAAGTTGCTGTTGTCCTTGAGCAAAGAACCAACAAACGAATTGTTCATTTGTAAAGGTTCGATAATGCGCTGTTGCACAAATAATTCATAACTCATTCCACTGGCTCTGGCAATTACTTCACCGGCCACCATGTACAATAAATTATCATAATCAAACTGAGTCCGAAAGGCTGAGACAGGTTTAAAATATTGGAAGCAGGTCAGTACATCTTTAATTGTAAAATCTGTCCCATCTGGAAAAAACATCAAATCGCCAACACCCAATCCAAGTCCACTGCGATGCGTTAATAAATCTTGGATGTTAAAATTCTCAGTAACATAATCGTTATACATTTTGAATTCAGGGATATGGTCTATCACTTTGTCAGTCCATTTTATTTTACCCTCCTCTTCTAAAATAGCAAGAGCGGTCGTTGTAAATGCTTTAGTATTGGACGCTATTTGAAAATTAGTGTGTTCATCGACTACTTTTTTAGAATTTATATCGCTTAGACCATAGCCTTTCGAGTGAATTACTTTCCCATCTTTCACAACGGCAACTGCTACACCTGCCACTTTAAATTTTAACAAAGCATCAGCCACTAATGAATCAATTTGTTGAGAAGATATTTGAGCACAAGTGATGGATGGAATGATACAAATCAAAAACAATGATACAAGTAATGTCGTCTTTTTTCTCATTTTAATTCTTGGTTTACTCGTACAACAATAGTGCGTTTGCATGTCGTGAAAAATGCAGGATTTCACCTTATTCATTTGATTAAAACTGACATTTTAAACTTGCCCAAAACGACACCCCGTCTAAAAATCAACTTACATTCTTTACTCGAACTTAATTTTATAAAATTAGTCTTTTAGAACAACTTAAAATAAACAGATAAATCCTTTGAAATTAACATTTTAATATGAGTCAAATTCACAAGAGTAACCCAACTGTTTTGCAAAGTTCGCATAAGTGCACCTGAATACTTAAGTACTCATGGGTCCCCTCCAGTTGCCTTCCTGTTTTGTTCAAATGGATCTTGGATGTTTCACCCAAGGAAGAGGGTATTCGATCCATCTTGGATTACGTTCAATTGGAAAATATAAGGTCAACTCTATTGATCTACGGCAGCAGCGCGGACAAAGACATTGATTCCATTCTACCCATCTTCCCAAGCTCTTTTCATTCGGCATAGTACGCTTTAAGCAATGCCCGGAGTATT
>JBILBT010000189.1:0-6059 GCA_044353545.1 Crocinitomicaceae bacterium
GCTCATCTGAAAATAAAACTATTTTCTCCTTTTCGTCTACCGACCAATTTCTTCGATGTTTTGACATACACAAATCTAATTAATGTTAATTTAGTTTTGTGTCCAAGATTTAATTGAGCTATTAGGACGCTTACTTATTGGATTAATTTTCTTAATGACTTTTATTAATCTAACATCTTGTGCGCCAACTGCCTATGAACAAGAGCCTTCAGGATTTTTCTCTGGATTCTGGCATGGAATGATATTGATATTTTCCTTGTTAGGTAAGTTATTTGGTGCTGATATAGGGATTTATGCGCTGCACAATACTGGATTTACGTATTGGTTAGGCTTCATTTTGGGGATTGGAGCTCTGGGAGGAGGAGCCGCTTCATCTCGAAGATAATTCATAATGTAATGAGTTTGAAAAATTATATCATTTTAGGGATTCTTTCGCTTGCTCTTTTTTCATGCACGCAAGGAAAAGGAGCAATCTGCAATGATGGTTGGAGAAGTCATTCCACAGGAAGTGGAACGTGTAGTTGGCATGATGGAGTTGATCATTACTTAGATCCTAACGAAATAGATGTAGGAAAAACCGTATTACTCATCATTGTTGTTGTAATTATTGGGTTCGTAATGAATGTTATGAGTAGGAACAATTGAATATCAATCATGAAGACAAACCGATTATTAATATACCTACTCGTTGGATCCTTTCATTTCTCTTCGTGTTCAGATGGTCAAAAAATTGACTACATGCAAGAATTAAAAGGATTATCAGAACTCAAGGAGTATGGTTTAAAAGGGAAGGTAAAGCTTCTTAAACAAGAAGAATTCTTATCTGGTATAAACGGTGTGGAACTTGGTGTGCGAACCGGCCAAAATTCTTTTTCCTATGAATTCAATACGGACGGTATTAAAATTAAAGAACAAACTTATGATAGTATTGGATTGATTAAAACAAAGTCCGAGTATCTTTTTGATGTGGTAGAACTGAGAAAAGCGAAGAAAGTGGTTAAAAACTCTGATGGCAAAGTACTTCATAAGTACGAATATTTCTATGATCAAGATCAACATCTCATTAAGATACGTGTTAAAGACTACGTCGATAGGGATTTGTTTGAATACTATATTGACTATTCTTTCGATTCTGAAGGAAATCAGAATGGAATAAGATGTAAAATGCTTGACGGTACAGTTTTTAATTCAAGTGATGCAGAGTATAAAAATGGATTGAAAATTAAATCTACTGTGAATGATAATTTGGGCAGCCCTGTGGCAATTTGCGAATACGAATATAATGCAAAAGGACATGTTGCTAAAGAATATTATTATCTAGGAAATGGACAATTATTCAGCATTTTTAGTTGCAAGTATACCTATGATGATCAAGGCAATTGGATAAAGAAAATTTACTCTCTTGATAAAAAGTCAATGATAACTAATGAAAATATGAATGATCCATTAGGTGTACAAACCATAACTTATCGCACGATTACTTATCACTAAGAATAAAATTGTTTTTGAATTGATTCCATGTTTGCAATTCAGAAATGATTCACGGTTTAAAATGTATTTTATTATGAGTTTATTTGAAAATCTGTTTGGCGGGACTCCGCAATCGAAACTAATCCAATCCGTTGAAATACGATATGAGCGAATTGTTCAGGATTCAATGCACAGGAATCCAGACCCATTTTTTGGTGCAATGCAATGTTACCATGATGTTTTAAATGCTTCGGATATTTTGAAGCGAGAATACTCACAAAAATCTGAGTTTTCTGGCCTTGCAAAATCTGAGATAAACAAAGTTATTGACGATGTTCAATATAAAATGTTAAAAAAGTACTTTGAAAATTTCAATTAGTAAAGCTTCCGTAAAAATCTTGATCTTAAATACAATTTATGTTTAAAAATACATTCACATTCGAAGGTAGAATACGCCGCACAGAATATGGTATATCTCTACTAATATTTGCAATTGGAAGGGTTATTATTTCCTTCTTTATAGTTATAGGTATGGCAGATAGCTCTGGACGTGCACCTGAATTTGCAAATGCGTTTATCACTTTACTTTCTATACCTCTTTTCATTTTTTTCTTGGCACAAGGTTCAAAGAGAGCGCATGATGTTGGTATCAGTGGTTGGTGGCAAATAGTGCCACTAGTTCCTCTTTATTTGCTTTTTAAAGAAGGTGATTTTGGCTCGAACCGTTTTGGTGAAGATCCGAAAGCACATGAAAATAACTTTTAAAGTATGTGGAATAGAATTTTAAAAGTCGTTGATTGGTTTAGCGACATGTCTGAGCGACAACGCGTAGTAAGAAATTTTAATCTTGCGGCAAGAGAAGCTTTTGTGAAAGGCTATGCCCCAACCCTTTTGGAAGCAAAAACAACATATGGCGATAGTTCTTTTCGACATGATTTCTCACGATTTATGGCTGGAGGATTCCGTATAAAGGCATTGTCAGGACGTGCACTAGAGCGTTCTGAAATGGTGGAAATAGGCAATGTCGTTTTACAAAATTCCGAGCTTGTTCGCAAGCTCATTTCATTGGGTTGGGATACATTGGAAGTACACGATAATACTGGTTACAACGGATTAAAATGGCAGCTCATGAAGTATGGAAATATGGGTGGATACTTGTCTTAAAATAGTTAATTATGAAAACATCACTAGAGCACATAATTTGGTTTTACATAGCTGTATGTGAGTTCCTTATTATTCTGGTTATTCTATTGTTCCGCTTTCTAAGACATAAAAGTAATCGTGACATAAATAAGTTCAAAAGTGTCGAAATTGATATGGATAATCTAATGCAAAGTATTCATTTGTCGAAAGATCTCTATAAAGAATTGAGTCGAAGTTGCCACCCTGATCGATTCATTAACACAGAGAAATTTGAGATTGCCGAAAGTATTTTTCAAGAAATAACCTTGAATGAACGGAATTACAAGGAACTCTTGCGATTGAAAGATGAGGCAGATGATAAATTATTTAACAATTAAATTCAAAATTAGCTTTTAAATCATGTCACAGTTTGAAAAAATAATCAAGGAAAAGAGTGATTCTGAATTGACTGAAATCTTCATAAAAAACAAGGGTTATCAAGAAGAATTTATGTTAAAAGTTCAAGAAGAATTGACCATACGAAATGTACCAATTGACTCTTTGCTAAAGTTAAGAAACGAACAAAATTCAATAGATGAAACTAAACTCGAACAAGGGGAACAAGGCAGCCAATTCTGGATTACTGCCGCCTTTGTCGGTTCTATTTTTGGGGGTATATGGGCT
The DNA here is from genome assembly GCA_044353545.1 of Crocinitomicaceae bacterium. GTDB lineage: Bacteria > Bacteroidota > Bacteroidia > Flavobacteriales_D > Crocinitomicaceae > M0103. The sequence continues at coordinate 3,277 of JBILBT010000189.1, forward strand.
TTATTCGCTGGATACAGTTATGCATATTCGAAACACAAAGTTAACGGAAAAGAATACTTTGTTTATAACGATTCAACTCGGAAATACGGTAGAATTATGTTGACAGTTGGGGGTTTAATTTTTGCCATTTCTTCACTCATAAGTTTTTCCTAATTCAATTTCTAAAATTAGCTGGAATTTGGCTAAACCATATTCCTTAAAACGTAAGTGAGTTAAACTTATGTTTGAGGGAATGACATCGCGAAAAACTAGCATACTATAAAAAATGTATATGGATCAAGGATATATTTTTGGAAATTTCATTTTTCTAGGTTTACGAATTGTCGGTGCAATCTATTGCGGGAACAAAGCTGTTGAGTTAAATCGACCGCCTGCAGGATGGGTGATTTTTGCAATCCTAACACCCATTATCGCGATGATTGCAATCAGCTTTTCGAGTAAGAAAACGAAGTGGCATCAGGAGAAATGATTGTGTAAATCATTGTTTCTGAATTGCCCTTGCAATCGAATCATTTTTCAAATGCGGCGAGGGGGGCGAAGCCACCAAAGTTCTGTAACTCATAACTCATCACTCGTAACTAAAACGTCACTCGTTTTTGAACTAAATCACGCAGCCACGAAGGTTCCCTTACTCATCACTAAAAATCTCAAATAGCGCAGCCACCAAAGTCGCGTAACTCGTAACTAAAACTCCAAGTTACTTTAGAATTATACGCGCAGCCACGAAGGTTCCCTTACTCATCACTGCAAATCTCAAAACGCTTAGCCACCATTCATTCGTAATTCGTAATTCGACATTCGTAATTCATTTCCTCCTCACATCTTCACCGACAGCGTCAACTTCGGCACAATGTTCTGTTTCCAGTCGCTGTTCGCATAGGCCCCGTAGCGGTAAAAGACACCAATCCCAATCCCTGAAACGTTCGAGGTGATCAGGTTGTTGATGATCAGACCCCCCTCGAAAAAGCCTTTGTCCATGGTCTTGAAAGTGTTGGAGTGATTATTCGTGTTGGCCATGTCACCGTAACCCATCGCATGGTGTAAAGCAAACTGCGGCTGCGTCCACTTTTTACCGGTCTTGATGCTGTAGAAGGTGAGTCGTGTGAACAATGCTGCCTGACGCTGCTGGTAAAATTCGGAGGGCATCATGGTCTCAAAGGTGTTGGGTGCTGAAATCATCCAGTTTCTGCGCGTCCCGTTTCCATTGTGCATCAGAAATAAGGGAACATCACCTATCGTTTGTCCGGCTTGAAGGGTCCAAACAAAGGTGCCTAAGCCGCGGATGCTGATGTTCTGCTGAATCTCTGCATTGAAGCGGTAGTAGTCGAAATCGGACTCAAAAATGCCTTTCCATCCTTTGACTGCGCGCACCCGAATCTTCGGGTATTTGGTCCCTTTGGAAATGCGCTTGTCACCCAGCAGCATCACTTTCTCGCCAATGTTCCAGTTGAACTCGATGCCTGTTTCTGCTAGATCCACATCGGTCAAAGGAAAGGCCGTAGCGAATCCGTTCGGGTAAAATTGATAGCCTCCCGTATACCAAATGCGCTGGTAGTTGCCAATCAGTGTCATTTTTAAGTTGGGCAATACGTTCGCTGAAAATTCGACTTCCCCCAAGCGCTGTCGTTCCATGTTGGTGATGAACAAATCACGGTACACGGAAGTGGAGTTGAGGTTAAAGGCGTCTTTGATGAAGTTCGTTCCTCCGCGTTCTAGCAAATCTTGCTGGTAGCGTAGGTCGAGTTTAATGCCGTGCTTGCGGGAAAGGTGAATGGTCGAGTAGCCGCCAAACTTATTGGTTCGATCGCCGGTTGACCAGCCGTAGTATCCGCCGATTACCGCATTTTTCAGTGTTTTTTTGGAGGTTTCTAGACCGAATCCAAAACGGTAGCGCTCGTAGTAATTGAAGTCGAGGAGTCGAGTGAGGTCCAAAGCCAAGGCTCCCAATGGTACTTTTCCTTCCGCCAAGCTTGACACCATAGTCAAGCGTTCATCGAGATGCTCTGCCTTGGAGAGGCTGTCGATCACGGTATAGGTCCGTTTTTCTTTTTCGGTGATTTGATACACGCGCAGACTGTCCCAGGTCTCTTCTTTGATGGCATTGGCGTCTTCATGTGTGATCACGGTCACATTGCTAAAGTCTCGCTTACGCAGTCCTTCGGGATTGATTTCCACCTCTTTGATATAGGTGCTTCCCCGTCCTTCAAGAAAGGTCGTGACGATTGTACTGTCTTTGGCCTTTAGAACGATGGGCAAGGAACGCAGTTCGATTTCCGTACTGAGTTTTGATGGGAACCATTTCTTCCCATCTACAAAGGCGTATTCCTGAACAATGGTAATGGGTGTCCCCACAGTATCGAGGTAGGGCTTGGCCGTTACCTTTTCAATGGCGTATCCATTGGTGTTGATGTACAAGCGTCCGGTCATGCCGTCGAAGTTTTTTCCAGTCCGAGGACGATAGTAGATGGTGAAGGTGGTGTCGCGATTGACGATGGTGGTGTCTTCCAATACGAAGACGTAGCGATTCGTTCCACCAAAGGCAATTGGATTGATGTAGGTCTTACCGAGAAGGTTGAACTGATTTTCATAGAAGCTGAAGGACTGCAGTTCATTCGCAAAGGTCGAAAGGGCAGGATCGCTGAAACCAGACACTTTATAGGCGGTGATTTCCTCCTTGTCGTGCGCTGGTGGGATGAAGGTGCGTGTGGAGGCACTTTCTAGGATCAGGATATATTGTTGATCCAAAAAATTCCCTGGAGTCGCCTTGCTTGTGTCTTTTAAAA
>JBILBT010000190.1:0-6043 GCA_044353545.1 Crocinitomicaceae bacterium
CGCGGGATCAAAGGTCTCTGAAAGTGTATTAACTTCTTGCTGACGGATAATCGTTTTTACTCCTGTTTCTAAACGCGCACCAATTTTTGGATAGAGGTAAGTGAAATCAACCTGTCCAGTGGTGATGTTATTTTTCTCTTTGTTGAACAATTGTTGCTGCGTGGAGACAAAAAGCGGTGTGATTGAATCCGAGGCGAAGTAGGTTTGACCATAATACCCTTGTATGTCCTCCCTCCCTAAGGATTGATTTAAATCAACACCAATGTTTCCACGATCCTCTTTTAAATCATAGCGGTAGTTCAGGTTAAAATCGTAATTGTGCTGTTGTGTAGGATCATCTGACGTACGTTTCCACAAGTCCGTTTGACCTGCTATTCCTTGAAAACGGGAATTCCATTGTTCACCTGCTCGATTGCGTTGTCCGACATTTCCTGTTGCTGAAAATCCAAGAACATGACGTGTTTTCAAATAAAAATCTGCTCCAAATCGGAAGGTATTTCCTGAATTTAAATCTGTCCCTAATCGGTCTTGTCGAATGGATGTAACACTGTCGTTGGCATCCACTTGGCGTAAATAGGAATAACTATTTCTGTATCCCGACATGTATCGTCCTGAATAACTTCCGTAAACATTAAAAAATCCATTTCGGTAGCTTAAGGAGGCTCCACCATCTGCAACATTTCCGCCCGTCAAGTCACCAGAACCAACTGACCCATTGATCATTCCATTGAATCCCTTCAGTTTGTTCTTTTTCAGTACAATATTTATAATTCCTGAAGTGCCGTCGGGATCGTACTTTGCCGATGGATTGGTAACCACTTCAATGCGCTCAATGGATCCAGCGGGTAAAGCATCCAACAAGGTTTTTCCATTTCCTCCTGACAGTGCACTCGGACGACCATCAATCAAAATCGTGACGGAACCATCACCACGCAAGGTGACACGTCCTTCTTGATCCAATTCGACCGAAGGAACATTGCTCAACACATCATTTGCCGTCCCTCCTCTTACCGATAAGTCTTCGCCGACGTTGTAGATTTTCTTATCAATTCCAGCTTTCAACACATCCAAATTTGCAGATGCCTTAACCTCGTCGAGGGTTTGAACATTAAGCTTCAATTTAACCGTTCCTGCATTCGCCACCTTTAAACTCGAAGATAATTTAATGTCATCAACCCGTTCAGGTATAAAATCCGTGAAAGTAAATAAGGCATAGTAATTCCCATAAGGTAAATTTTCCAAGATGAATTTTCCCTCCGCATCTGTGTAAATTCCCGCAACAACGGTTGAATCTTTCGCAGAAAACAAGCGAACAGCTACGTACTCAATGGCCTTATTGCTTTCCAGATCAACGACACGTCCTGAAAATACACCCTCTCCTGTTTGATTTTTCCCTGGTTGAGCATGGGACCAAAATGAGCAAAACAACAGGAGATTAAAAAGAATAATATGGCGCATGAATATGACTTGAATTAAAGGGATAAAGGTAAGCTGAATATTGGTCTTATTGGAATTTCTTTAGTCTAAAGGTTCGTAGGTTTCTCGCAATTTATCCAACAAATCACTCAATTGAGCAGCCTCTTGATCACTGATCATTGGATGAGTTAAATGAGAAAAATCAGGGGTTTCATCAATTTGACTCAACAATTCTTGGCCTAAATCACTGATGTTCAAATACACGACTCGGCGATCTTGTTCACAGCGAATGCGCGCAATCAAACCTTTATCAATAAGCTTGTCCATCAACCGTGTGGTATTGGGCGAACGTTCAATCATCCGGTCTTTCACCGTATTCACATTAATTGGTCCCTTTGCCCCTCGCAAAATCCGTAAAATATTGAACTGAGGCATAGTCAAATCAAAACGATCCATGAACTGTTGCTGATAGGCCGCGATAACATTGGAAGTAATCCTTAGGTTGATGATCGCCTTTTGTTGTTCCGAGGAAAAATTGGCTTGAACGCGCTCTTCGATTTTCATGGTTCAAAATTAACTACCATGGTAATAACTTCAAATGAAAATCAATTATTTATTTTGAAAAAGAAAAATAGATCTTTAGTATCATCATTGCATCTACAACTAGAGCCATGCATAAGGAAATAAACTTCCAATAATTACTAACATTATCTTCTTTCCAATCTCTGATTATAAGGAATGTTATCATACGCAAGAATCTTATTGTTAGCGAAAAATTAGTTAAAAGGATAAGATTTGAGAATCTTCTGAAACGGATTCAACACTTTGGCACCCTAATCTTGCATGCTTATTACATCCACATAAAATCGAAATCAGGCAGTACAGGCAACTCATCAAACTGAATTGTAATAAGATGTTCCCCTGGAAGCAAATCAATGAAATTCTCAGAGAACTGAACCCCAACTTCATCTGAAAACAGCCAAAAATGATGCACGTACTTTGTATTCTCAATTTTTAGCACGGCTGTCTTTTTATCGGCATTCATTGAAACAACGTCAACTTTAATGTCTTTTCGTTCTGCCTTATTGCGATTTGATGGTAATCTTGAAAAAGTTCGGATCTGATTATTCCCTTTCTCATCATTCCACTCGAAGCGCACTACACAATTCTTATTCTTTAATTCTCCCGTGAAGCAAGGTGTAGAGAACAAAATGTTTTTTGGGCCATTAAATTCCTCTGTAAACTGCTTTTCGCAAAGTACTTTGCCCGTCAAATCAGTCACTTTCATTTGAACAACACAGGTGAATTTCTCCGGGGAATCATTGATCAAATGGTAGGCTTCATAACCTTCCGTATTTACTGCACTCACAATAGCTACATCTTCGTAATCCTGAGCAATTCGATACTGTAATGCTTTCTTATTCCAATAATGATCGATGCTCGACCATGTTGGTGCCGGCCAGCAATCGTTCAACTGCCAATACAAGGTGCCCATGCATCGTGGCGCATCCAAGCGATGACCTGTCACAGCCATTCCTACTGCCTCTGCCTGCGTTAACTGAGAAAAATAAACAAACTCTCGGAAGGTTTTTGGCTGACCGAACATGAGCTTAGCATGCTTCAAAATCATACCGTTGCCCACATAACTTTTCTGGTGGTGCTTCATCACGGCTGAATCCAAAGCCCACTGACTTTCAGGTGCAAACATGGAAAGTGTTGAAAATTCCGGGAAACTTTGGAAGCCAAATTCTGCATTGAAGCGTCCAATCTTTGTCGCGAAGTTGCTCATCGGATCCTTTCCATGCCACACCCCCCAATAATGTTGAGACCCGCTGTTGTAATACTCATCCTTTCCCCAATTGCTAAGCGGCGATGTATGCACATAAGACGCGCCAGACCACTGTTGAATCTTCGTTGGTATCAATTGTTTGAACAAGGCATCGTAGGAATCCTCGATGTAGCGCGCATCTTTTCCATAAATATGGTAGCGCACCTGAAACCCCCAATTTTTCCAAGCGACATCTACCTCGTTGTTTCCATTGAACATGGTCAATGATGGGTGCGACGATATTCGTGGAATCTGGAAGTCCAATTCACCTGCAACATTCGCTAAAAAAGCAGAATCTCCGGGATACATGGCACATGCAAACATAAAATCTTGCCACACCATGATTCCCAATGAATCGCAAGCATTGAAGAATGCTTCATCCGGATAATACCCTCCACCCCAAATGCGCACCATATTGAAATTGCTTTCAGCAATTGTTGACACCATGCGACGCAGGTCATTGTCTGTAACCCGCGCCGGAAAGACATCTTGTGGAATGTAATCTGCTCCTTTACAAAACACAGGACGACCATTAAATCGGATGAAATAGCCCGTTCCCCATTGATCTTTCTCCATCACCAGTTCAGCTTTCCGAATACCGAATCGCACTTCTTTCTGGTCATAAACAATATATTCATCCCGCACCAGAGGAAGCAAATCCCATTGATCCGCATAGAGATATTGTTCTCCTTGTCCTCTTGGCCACCAAAGATTCGGGTTATTTACTGTTACCTTTCTGCTTGCAGTACTTGAGTCTTTTTGTATGATGAGGTCTCCAAAAAGTTTACTTTGCCAGATGATTGATTCTGTTGCCGGATGCTCGAGGAACAATTCGATCGTCAATTCAGCACTTGAATCAGATAGTGCAGTTGTTTGAATATTCGTCTGTAGAATTTTCGCACTGTTGTACGCGTCAATTTTTACAGGCTTCAAAAACCCAATCGTATTCATCCGCAAGGCCCAATCCCATCCAAATTGATATTGAGGTTTACGCGTATACGGAGAAATGGCAATAGAATCCGGATCATTTGGAGCAGGAAGATGATATGTTTCCTTCAAATAAGCTTCTTTATGGTAAAGCACAGGAGGAGTAAAAACAACACGAAGTTGATTCTCGCCAACTTTCACATTGGATTTGATATCCAACCCATAAGGCCGAAATGCATTCTCCGCACTTAAAATGAGAACATCGTTTAGATATACTTTCGCATAGGTATCAATTCCGGGAAAAGTGAGTTGAATAAAATCTTTGGAAAGCACCTCTTGACTGACCGAGAAGGAACTCTGAAACTCCCATTCATGCTGTTCAATCCATCCGAAAGCCTTTTCATTTTCCCCATAAAAAGGGTCAGGCAATTCATTGATTGCGATCAATTTCTCCTGGACTGAACCATGCGTTCCAGCTGCAACTGTTGTTTTATCAATTGGATGAATGATGCTCCACTCCAAACTTATGGGCTGTGCCAAGACATTCATTCCAATCAGAATAAAAAATGATAAAATAAGTCCCTTCATCAATCCCAATTTCTATTGTAGGATGCGTCTACCATTTTTTCATCTGTGGCGGTTTTTAAGGCATAGTTGAATCCGCTATATACAGAGTAAGAGCCCACATTTCCATTTTTATCCATCGCCAAAAAGCAGCATTGTAGATTCGTCAAATCCTTGTGTTTCGAAATGATTCGATTGACAGCTTCCTTGCACGCCTCCATTGGAGAATATCCATGTCGCATCAATTCAACCACGGTATGACTTCCCGCGATACGAATGATCGCTTCACCCAATCCAGATGCACAGGCTGCACCAACCTCATTGTCTACAAATAATCCGGCGCCAATAATTGGTGAATCACCCAAACGACCGTGCATTTTGAAGGCCCAACCGCTTGTCGTACAAGATCCAGCTAAATTCCCTTTTGAATCCATGGCCAACATGCCAATTGTATCGTGATTTTCGTGATTGATTTCAGGCTTTTTGAATATGTCTTTGTTTTCCTTCTTCCATTTGTCATATTCCTTTTTCACTTCAGGAATCGGCGTTTTTATGGTGGCAAATCCACGATCCAAGGCAAACTTCTTTGCGCCCGCGCCAACAAGCATGACGTGTTGAGTTGTTTCCATTATTTCCCGCGCAACAGAAATAGGATGAGCAATGCCTTCTAGAAATCCAACGGCTCCACATCTTGATTCATGGTCCATGATGCACGCATCAAGAGTGACATGCCCATCTCGATCAGGCATACCCCCAATTCCAACACTTCGGTTGCTGAGATCACTTTCGGTCACCCTGACACCTTTTTCAACAGCATCTAAGGCTGAACCTCCCTGCATAAGTACTTTCCACGCTTCCGCATTCGCCGCAATACCGTGGTTCCAGGTAGAAATCACAATGGGACCTTTGACTGTATCTTCAAAGGCAACACCAATCAATTCTGATGCTTGAAATGGTTTGACCAGGCTTATTGCAGCTCCTGCCAATCCTAGTTTTATAAAGTCACGACGCTTCGTACCCATTGCTCACTAATTTAATGTTGACAACCACTTTTGGTAAATTTTCGCATAGCGTTGATGCGTTGCATAGTCTGTTGCGAAATCATGTCGCTTCGAAAAGTCCGGTTTTGCCATCATAAAGATATACTCATGCTTCGTTGGATTGAGCACGGCATCGACCACATCAGCTGGAGGCACACATATCGGACCTGGGGGCAATCCCTTGTACAGATAGGTATTGTACGGACAATCTCGATCTCGATGCACATACAAAAGGCGCTGCACACCATTCAACTCATCTCCCCAGCAA
>JBILBT010000027.1:0-18613 GCA_044353545.1 Crocinitomicaceae bacterium
ATTCCCCGTAGAGTCAAGCGTGTAATACTCCAAGTGACCTTCTTCAATCCAAACATTGTCTGGCGAAGAGTGATTTGCTACCCAGTCGATGATGACTTTCATGCCCAGAGCATGTGCGGCATCCACCAAATGTTTGAAGTCATCTTTTGTTCCAAACTCAGGATTCACCGCTTTGTAATCGCGCACTGCATAGTAACTCCCCAAGGATCCCTTGCGATTTTTCACTCCAATGGGATTGATCGGCATCAACCAAAGAATATCTACGCCCATGGCTTTCAAACGTGGCAAGTGTTTTTCGAAGGCAGCAAAAGTTCCTTCAGGCGTAAACTGACGAACATTCACTTCATAAATCGTCGCATTTTTCGCCCATTCTGGGGTAACTAAAAGTCCTTTTTCGCCCGGTTGAGCAAAACCCATTGCCGCACAAATGAGCAGCGAGAATAGCAGTCCTAATTTCATGATTTTTGCAGTTTAAGGTGATTTTCGTGGTAGCTCACAAGTCCATCAATGGGTTTGCGAATGATTGAACCGATCTGCACATCAAGCGATTCACAGGCAGCAAGCAATTGTTTTTCAAAGATCTGAGCAATCGAACCGACAAAGTGTGATTTTACTTCACGGTAATTCGGGTAGCAGCATACATGGATGTCGATGAAATGACGAAATCCTTCATACACCATTTCTTGTATGTAGGGATGTTCAGCAAAACGGGTAATAAAAGGCATAAAAGAAGCAAGATATACATTGGCATTCGGTGTCATATACACGCGCTCAACAATCAAGTCTTTGGTCAATCCCAATTCATTTTTCAACACATCAGAAATATCTTCGGGCAAGCGGTGGTAGAGGTAGTTGGAGAGAAGTTTCTTCCCAAAGTAAGATCCACTGCCTTCATCGCCTAAAATATAGCCCAATGCCGGTACCACTTCAGATACATTTTTTCCATCGAAATAACACGAATTTGAACCCGTTCCAATGATGCAAGAAATACTTGGTTCTCCCTGATAGGTGGCATAAGCACATGCCGTTAAATCGTGGTCTACAGAAATTTCGGCATTGATAAAAAGTCGCTTTAAGCCACGACGAATGACATCGTTCAAATGAGGAGCTGAACAACCAGCACCATAGAAGTATAGGCGCTCAACCTTCAAAGAAGCCTCATTTAAACCTGTATTTCCATGAACAGCATTATAAACTGTATCTTCGTCATGAAAATATGGGTTCAAGCCCATTGTGGAAAAAGAGTGTTGTTCACCATTGTTCATCAATACCCAATCACTCTTGGTTGAACCGCTATCAACGATAAGTACCATACAAAAAAAAAATAGTTAAGGACCTTTGTGTCAAAAATACACTTTGCGAATGTATAGAAAAAACTTCATTAAATTTGTGCATGCACGATAAAATGAACCATGAATTAAATCCTCGCATTTCTGCCGATTGCGTAATCTTTGGATTTGACCTGAACAAGCTCAATGTATTGTTGATTGAACGAGAAACCGTTGTTGGTTTGGATACCTATAAGGCGCTACCAGGGGATTTAATTTTTGAAGATGAACCACTAGACACTGCGGCAAATCGTGTGCTAAATGAACTAACTGGCTTGGAAGATATCTATCTGGAGCAGGTTGGGGCCTTTGGTGACCCCGACCGTTTGAGCAAGCCTCAAGACCGTGCATGGTTGAAGGCAGTTCGACAAGATCCTGATGCTCGCGTTGTCACAATCGGCTATTACTCATTGGTTGGCATGAACAATTATGTACCGCAGCCAGCATCTTTTGCACGCGCAGCGACATGGATTCCGATTGAAGAAATTGGTGAGTTGGCCTTTGACCACCGCCAAATTTTGGACGGCGCATTAAAAAAATTGAAGGAAAAGTTAAATGTGCAACCCATTGGATTCAATTTGCTTCCTGAGAAATTTACCTTGTCTCAGCTTCATCGACTGTATGAAGCGATTTTAGGTGTTGAACTGGACAAACGGAATTTTCGCCGAAAAATGTTAAAAATGGATATCCTTGAAAGTCTGGAAGAACGACAAGAAGGGGTGCCTCATAAACCGTCTCAATTCTATAAGTTTAATGAACAGAAATACCACGATTTATTGAAAACAGGATTTGATAATTTCGCGTTTTAAAGGTATTCTTTGAGACTTCATTTGAATTTCATGCTTACTTAGTGTATTTTTGACATAAAGCATGTACTTTTGTACCGCACTAACGCAATAACTATGAAGCCATCCAATGGGAAAAAGCAAGTAAAATCGATCAAACCGTTCAATGTGATCGTTTTTGGAGGGGATGGGGATTTGGCTTTTCGAAAGATTTATCCAGCACTTTTTCATCGCTATGCAGACCGGCAATTGACGGTTGATTTCAGCATTTATCCGGTAACACGATCGACGCGCAAACATGCCACATTTAAAGATGAGGTCAGAAAGTTCATTGCTGAATCTACAGACTATGATGTGAAACCTGAGGTAATTGATGTGTTTATTTCGCGCATTCATCTGAAATGCATTCCTGAGCACGAACTGGCGAACTATGAGGATTTGCAAAAATCGCTTCAAAAGACACCCAACCATCAAAACCTTTATTATTTATCAACGCCATCTGAAGCATTTGGTCCAATTTGCGCGTGCTTGAAGCATGCTGGATTGGTCAATTCAAGCAGCAAAGTGGTTTTGGAAAAACCCTTAGGCAATAGCCTTGCGTCCTCACAAGAAATCAACTCAATGATTAGCAGTTGTTTTCATGAAAATCAGATTTACCGCATCGACCACTACTTGGGGAAAGAAACGGTACAAAATCTGATGGTGCTTCGTTTTGCGAATCACTTGTTTGAAAATGCGTGGAGCGCGGATCATATCGACAATGTACAAATTACTGTGGCCGAAAGTCTTGGCGTTGAAAACCGCGGTGGATATTACGATAAAAGTGGTGCCTTGCTCGATATGGTGCAGAACCACTTGCTCCAATTGTTGTGTTTAATTGCCATGGAACCACCTTCTCGCTTGGAGGCCAATATTGTGCGGAATGAAAAGCTGAAGGTTCTGAACTCTTTGCGTTTGTTCAATAAAAAGTCGGTAGTGACGGAGACCGTCCGTGGCCAATATACGCGAGGAATTGTTGATGGAAAGCAATTGAATTCTTATTTGGAGGATATTGAAGAGTACGAGTCCAATACAGAGACCTTTGTTGCCGTTCAAGCGCACATTGACAACTGGCGATGGAAGGGCACGCCGTTTTACCTTAGAACAGGTAAACGAATGCCAAAACGCTACTCGGAAATCGTCATCAATTTCAAATCGGTGAAGCACAATGTGTTTTCGGATGAAGAAATTCCTGGTAACCGATTGATTATGCGTCTTCAACCCGAAGAGCGCATCGAATTGGTGCAAATGACAAAATTGCCTGGTCCTGGCGGATACCGCTACAAGCCGATTTCATTGAAACTGGATTACATGGATTCTTTTAATGAACGTTTCCCTGAGGCTTATGAGCGATTGATTGTGGATGTACTTCGCGGTGAACAAACCTTGTTCATGCGCCAAGATGAATTGGAAGCAGCATGGATCTGGATTGAGTCTATTGTTGACGGATGGGCAGCATCAAAGCAGAAAAATGTCTTGTATGAAGCAGGAACTTGGGGTCCGGGTGAACAAATCATGAAGGAGGATCACATGTGGCCCACATCTTACCGCTACCTCAATGAAAACGTATAATGACCTCACTTCCTTAGAGGAAGGGATCACGCAATCTATCACTGACCTTATTCGCTCTGCGATTGTAAGGCATGGTTCAGCACATATTTTACTTTCTGGGGGAACAACACCTTTGGTGGTCTATGCGCGTTTGGCGAAGGAGGATATCAAGTGGGACAAGGTGTGGATTGGTTTGGTCGATGAACGCTATGTGCCTTTAGATCATCCAAAAAACAACGAACGCGCCTTGAGAGAGGCATTTGGTGAAGCTGTCTGTGGTGAAGCACATTTTATCGGAATGGTGCATGATGATGAGGATGCCGAACACAATTTATCGGTGGTTTCTTCAGAATACCAACTTTTCATGGACCGCACTGATTTCATCTTGTTGGGCATGGGAAAGGATGGACATTTTGCATCGCTCTTTCCGAATGACGCCGCATCAGAAATTGATTTACGTGCTGAATCGGTCAAAATCCTTTATACAACGGCACCAGATTTTCCTACAGAGCGAATCACATGCAGCAAAGGCATGCTGAAACAAGCCAAAGAAGTGGTGTTGATGATTACCGGAACAGAAAAAGAAACGATTTTCAATGAAAATAAAGAAAGCGGTTTGCCTGTGGGATATCTGCAGCGCGAATTCGGTCAGTTAAACGTATTTTACGCTCCTTGATATGAATAAAGTAATTCTAGATGTCACCCAACAAATCGTTGAACGCAGCAAGGAAACGCGTCAAGAGTACCTTGATGCCATGCGCGAGCAGTTTCGTACGGTTCCGTCTCGTTCGGGCTTGCAATGCGGAAACCTCGCACATGCCTACGCGGGCTGTGGCCACGATGACAAGGCGAAATTGTCTGAGGATGTCGTGCCAAACATTGGAATTATAACAGCCTACAACGATATGCTTTCGGCACACAAGCCCTACGAACAATATCCTGAAAAAATTCGAGAATACGCACAAGCGCACAATGCCGTTGCACAGGTTGCAGGGGCAGTTCCAGCAATGTGCGATGGGGTGACGCAAGGTCAAGTGGGCATGGAGCTGTCGCTTTTCAGTCGAGATGTCATTGCGATGTCGAGTGTCATTGGACTTTCTCACCGCATGTTTGATGCGGTACTCAACTTGGGAATTTGTGATAAAATAGTTCCTGGTTTAATGATGGGCTCCTTGCGTTTTGGATACCTTCCAACGGTTTTTGTTCCAGCTGGACCAATGCCAACGGGAATCAGCAACGATGAAAAATCGCAGATTCGTCAGGCCTATGCTGAAGGAAAAATTGGACGCGCCGAATTGTTGAAAGGCGAATCAGATTCGTACCATTCACCGGGAACATGCACTTTCTATGGAACGGCCAATAGCAACCAGATGCTCATGGAAATCATGGGCTTGCAATTACCAGGGTCAAGCTTCGTAAATCCGGGAACGCCTTTGCGTGACCTACTGACAGAGGAGGCTGTGAAGTCTGCCTTGGCATTGAGTCATAGAAAAGAATTTAGTGCGACGATGGCAGGAATGGTGACTGAAAAGACCATCGTGAACGCCATTATCGGCTTACTCGCCACAGGCGGATCTACCAACCATACCATTCACATCATTGCGATTGCACGTGCTGCTGGAATCATCATCAATTGGGATGACTTCTCGGATTTATCTTCCGTAATTCCATTGTTGGCGCGTGTGTATCCAAATGGTGCTGCTGATGTCAATCATTTCCATGCCGCTGGTGGTGTTGGATTTGTGATGCGCTCACTTCTCGAGCATGGCTTGTTGCACGATGATGTCAATACCATCCTTGGCCATGGCTTGTTAAATTTCACCAAAGAACCGAGCATTGAGAGTGGAAAGTTAGTTTGGAGAGAAGGGGCGAAGGAATCATTGAATACATCCATTGTACGGCCTGTATCTGACCCTTTCAAACCGGAAGGTGGAATCAAAGTGTTGAAAGGAAATATCGGTCGCTCTGTGATTAAAACCTCTGCTGTAGATAACGAACATTTAATCGTTGAAGCACCCGCTGTCGTGTTCGATGAACAAGAAGATTTTATCACTGCTTTCAAAAATGGAGAATTGAACAAAGACTTCATCGCGGTACTCGCTTTTCAAGGACCAAAACAAAACGGAATGCCAGAGCTGCATCAGTTGACTCCATCATTGACAATCCTTCAGAAACGTGGATATAAAGTCGCGTTATTGACAGACGGCCGCATGTCGGGTGCCTCAGGTAAAGTACCTGCTGCGATCCACATGGTGCCCGAGGCTAGTGAAGGAGGATTCATTGGAAAAATTCAAACAGGCGATTTACTTCGTCTAGACGCGGTAGCAGGAACCTTGGAATGTTATACAGAAGGTGTTGAAGGGCGAGCTGTCCGCACAAAGAAAGCGGCAACGCATGGTCTTGGACGCGAATTGTTTGCACAAGCACGACGCACGGTCAGTGACAGTGAACAAGGGGCGAGTTTTATTATTTAAGTAGAAAATATGCAACACGGAATAGACCACGTATTGGCAAAACATAGCATGATTCCAGTAGTTACTGTGAATTCAATGGAGGAAACGGATGCAGTTATGAACCGCTTATTGGAACAAAATATCCATGTGGCAGAGATCACATTGCGCACGGACTATGCGTTGACGGCCATTGCGCATGTAAAGAAAAATTATCCCACCATCGATGTCGGAGTGGGAACAGTAATATCCATTGGTCAAGTGGCGCCATTGGTTGATCTTGGAGTGGACTTTATTGTATCACCCGGCGCCACGATGGATTTGATTGAACACTTGAAGGAAGGAACGATTCCGTTTATTCCTGGAGCTGTAACGCCCTCAGAAATTATGGGGGGCTTACACATGGGCTTGACGACATTTAAGTTTTTTCCAGCAAATTTATTCGGAGGAATAGAAGCATTAAAGGCTTATGGTCAAGTTTTTCCTGCAGTTAAGTTTTGTCCAACAGGGGGAATTAACGGCACTACATATTCAGAGTATCTCGCGCTTTCCAATGTGATCAGCGTTGGCGGTTCGTGGATGCTCAAGTAGAAAATATCTGAGCGAACGAAGAAATAAAAAGGGGGAAGATTTCAACGTCTTCCCCCTTTTTTTATGGATTGGTTTAACCTAAGTCTTAATAACCTGGATTCTGAGTAAGGTTCGTGTTCAACACAAGGTCTGCAGTTGGAATAGGGTACAAGTTCAAGTGGTCAGATACACTGATACCAGTCACATCTCCACCTTTAAATGGCCACACATAGGTTCCACCTGTAAACAACCCGAAGCGAATCAAATCGGTGCGACGTGTACATTCCCAATGCAACTCACGTGCACGCTCATCAATGATGTCATTCAAATCCAAAGCGGATAAGTTGTATGTGGCGTTGCCATAAGCGCGCTCACGCAGGTAGTTGACATAAGTCAATGCAGTCCCAGTGTTTCCGCTTCCGCGCACTGCACATTCTGCATACATCAAGTACACATCTGCCAAACGGAACATAGGGAAGTCGATGTCAACAAAAGCGGATGTTGCGCTGTTTTGACCCAATCCTCCAGTTGATGTGATGTTCTGGTATTTCGGTAGAGCATACCCTTGTGTAAATGCAGATAGGCTGGTGATGTCTTTCGTTTGTCCTGTAGTATAGAACTGGTAACGAGAATCAAGAGTAGTATCGGCAAATTTGTTGACGAACGGCGCTGTTGCGCGAAGTCCTCCCCATTTAGCGTTGACGCCATAATTGGCAGGTACCATAGATCCACCCAAAGAAGCACAGACCATAAATGTTGTTCCTCCAAAAGTTTGGGCATTTACTCCGTCATAGATTACAGGGAAAATAATCTCAGGAGATGTGTTGTTGTCAGCACGGAAAAGATCTGTGTATTTATCGTCCAAAGCGAAACCACCTGTATTGATGATTTTAGAACAATAGGTAGCACAGTCCGTATAACGTTCCGCACCTGTGTACACTTTTGAATTCAAATACATCCGTGCCAAAAGGAATTGCACTGCTGAACGGCTTGCATGTCCGTACTCAGCTGGCGAAGCAAATGGGAGCTCGTTTTCAATCGCGATGAGTTCATCTTCGATATAGTTAAAAAGGTCTGCTCGCAAGATGCGCTCTGGCAAGAATGCCCCCACCTTATCTGCTTCCGTTACGAAAGGAACATTTCCAAATAAATCCATTGCATGGTAGTAACTCAAAGCACGCAAGAAACGGGCCTCATTGCGGTACACACGAATGCGTGCTTTGTCCACTTCTGAGAAACCGCGTTCCGACATTTTTTCATCACTCGATTCACGAATGAACTCATTGCACAAAGTGATTTGGTAATAAATGCGGTAGTACATTCCTTTGATGAATGAAGTCTCCGGAGACCATGTCATCTTGTTCAATTCCGGAATTCCTGGGTCATTCCATCCACAAACAGCTTCGTCTGTTGGCAACTCTTGCAAGTTGAACAATACGCGCACATAGGCCGAGAACCCTTCATCAATACCTGCGATATCGCCTTGTCCGGCTGGTCCTTTCAACCCTGTCATGGAAAGACCTGAGTACAATTTCGCCAACACATTGATGTAGTTGTTTGGGTCACCGTAAATGACTTCAGAGTTCAATCCGTATTTTGGTGTTTGATTCAGTTGTTTTTTACACCCTGTGGTGAAAAGAATACTTATTCCAACGAAGAGGATAAGTGCATGTTTAAATGTATTCTTCATGGTTTCGTAAATTAAAAGTCAAATGTCAAATTGAGCGAGTACATGCGTGGACGCGGATAGATGTTGTTATCGATTCCACCATTAACTTCAGGATCTTGTCCGCTATATTTTGTAATGACAAGAACATTGGAAACAACAAGCGAAGCATTCAAGCCTACTTTTTTCCCTGTCCATTCCATTTTACCGAAGTTATACCCAACATTGACGTAATCCAAACGCAGGAAGTTCGCTTTTTCCAAATAATGGTCACTCAACAACTGGCGTTCTGTTGTTTTCTGGAACTCCTCGTTGTAGTACAGTTGTGAAATGTTATTGAGGAATTCTTGTGTACCATTCACCGCTTGGAATGTTCCATTGTTCGAGTGAATGTTGTTGTAAACATATCCACCCAACTCACTGCGCATGGAAAGACCCGCATACCATTTTTTGTAGCTAAAGTTTAAAGTCATTCCTAAGAATACATCTGGAGCTGCATTTTGAAAGATGTAGCGGTCGTCGATGTTGATGACACCGTCACCATTGCGGTCAACATAAGCATCCAAATCTTTATATACTCCTCCTAAAGGATTGCTTGCACCTACCTCGATTGGTTTTCCGTTCACATCGTACTGTTGTTCGTAAACGAAGTAAGAGAAGGTTGGATTCCCCAACTGGTGCACCTGCACTGTATTTCCAATTCCACCAGAGATACCACCAACAAGAATTCCAGGGCTATTTGGATCATTTACCTGAGATAATTTCAAGACCGTGTTCTTGTTATAGGTCCCATTGACCATAACATCAAAACGCATGTTTTTCTTCGCAATCACACCGATATTAGTGCTCACCTCAATCCCTTTGTTGTTCATACTTCCCACATTCGTCAAAATCTGATTGGTGAAGTTTGAACCTGCAGGAACAGGAACTGTTGCCAAAAGGTCGGTCGTTGTTTTGCTGTACAAATCAATTGAACCACTGATGCGGTCTTTTAAGAATCCAAAGTCAAGTCCAAGGTTGTAACTTGCTGTTTGTTCCCATTTCAAATTGGCATCAAAACCACCTGGACGGAAAACTGTGTAGAATTGTCCACCAAAGGCATATTGTGCACTTGTTGCCCCTTGGAAATAGTTCGATATATAGGCATAATCACCGATTCCGTCTTGCTGGCCTGTAACTCCATAACCTCCGCGGATTTTCAAAAGATTCAATCCTTTGATGCCTTTCATAAATTCTTCGTTGCTTACGATCCATGCCGCCGATACCGATGGAAATAGACCCCAACGTGAATCAGGACTGAAACGAGAAGATCCATCTCGACGAAGTACAGCATTGAACACATACTTGTTGTTGAAGGTATAAATCAAACGACCATAAAATGAAAGCAATGCATTCTTCGTGTAGAAAGGATTTGCTTCAGCAACTTGAATCACTGAATCTGGATTCCCAAGGCTATACGTTGCATTGTTCGGACTTGAAGTGTACCAATCTTGATAAGAGTATCCAAGGGTTGCATCCACCAAATGCTTTGATTTTTTTTCGCCGTTGTTAAAGTTTGCGTAGGCTTCAAGCAATTTATTTCCTTTAGTTTGGCGGTATTGGCTATAGCTTCCCAAGGAGAAAAACCCAGATGCTGAATTTACTGGAACGGTCACGCTACCCGTTCCTTCAGATTGGTCGGTACCGGCATTCACTACGACTTTCACCATAGGAAAGAAGTGCAGTTTATACGAAAGTTTCACATTCCCAATCAAGCGGTTCACCTTGCTTATGTCTTCGCGCGAGTTCAATAATCCAAGTGGATTTTTAGGGGCAAGATTGACAGGATCACTTCCATCCATCCATTCATAATACCCGTTGACTCCAGCAGTGTCGTAAACAGCCTGCGTTGGATCGAAATACGCCGCGCCCAAAGCACCTCTGTTCGCAAAGAAATTTTGCATGTGCACAAGTCGGCTGTTCAATTCAACTTGCAAATGCTTATCGAAGAAGGATGGTGTCATGCTCAATGAAGCAGATGTTCTGTTGGACAAGTCACGACGAAGCAAACCATTTTCGTTGCGGTTCCCCATGGAAAGGCGGTAAGGTAAGTTCTTTATTCCTCCAGTTATGGAAACGTTATTGTCGGATACAAATGCATTGCGAAAGACCTCACGTTGCCAATCTGTATTTGATGACCCCAATAAAGCGATCTGTTCTGGTGTACCATTTGCGTTAATCAAATCACGGTATTCGTCAGCATTCAATACATCAGCATACTTCGCAACTGTTGAAAGCGATTGTTTTGAATCAACGATCACAGTTAATTTATCGTTCAATCCTGTACCTTTTTTCGTTGTAATGAGGATAACCCCATTGGCACCTCTCGAACCGTAAATGGCTGTTGCGGAGGCATCTTTTAAAATGACGAAAGAGGCAATGTCATTCGGGTTAATGAGTGATAAAGGGCTAGATGCACCAGAGATTCCTCCGTTATCCAAAGGAACACCATCCACAACAATCAATGGATCGTTGCTCGCATTGATGGATGTTCCACCACGCAAACGAATGGTACTTCCTGAACCTGGCGCACCATCATTGGAGTTCACTTTAACCCCTGCGGCCTTACCCATAATCAATTGTTCTGGTGTCGATACCGATCCTTGAACGAAATTCTTGTCGGTCAATACAGATGCAGAACCGGTCATGTCGGTGGTGCGTGTTGTACCGTAGCCAATCACGACCATTTCATCAATTTCTTGAATTGCAGAAACAAGAACCGCATCAGAAATCAATGTTTGACCTGCAGTCAAGTTAATTGAACGCGTAATTGTGTTGAAACCTGTTGATCTGAAAATCAAGTTGTAGGTTCCAGCAGGAACATTGTTGATGGTGTAGAACCCTTTGTCGTTGGTCAATGCCCCTCTAGATTGTCCCTCGAGAATGACTGATGCATTGTACATGGGTTCATTCAAAGAGTCTGTTACGGTACCTTTGATCGTCGCTCCTTGAGCAAGCGCTTCAGTGCTTGTCATTGCGACAAAAGCCAACGAAAGCGCGGTAAGTACTGATTTTAGCATAGTTTAAATTTAGTAGAACAAGTTCAAATGTAATAAAAAAAATATGTAAATGTCAAAATGACACTATGAAAGTGTTACCATAAGATGTTCACGCGATTTTTCTTCCCATTTCCAATATCTTGAATGCGCACCTCATGCATGGCTTCATTGTATGAAAAGTTCACATTTTTCGTGTTTACTTTCACGGATTTAGGCTTATTTGGCACATTTCGTACAAGCAATTCATCGGCAATTGCACCCTTTATTGGTTTTTCAGTAACATAAATGTCGAAGACAGAACGACCACCCAATTGTTTGTAATGCATATGGATGAGGCTATAGTTTCCGTTCTCTAAGGCTTGCGCATCTTCGCCATTGTCGGTGTAGCAGATCCCATTTGCCTCTGGAATATTTGGATCCAAATAAAAGAGAATATCAATGTTCTCTGTTTTGAATTCTGAGGTATGCTGCATTCCCGGACAAAGTGTAACGAAAGTGCCACTTTTTACATACGTCGGGATGTGATCCATGGTCGTGCGAATTTGTTGCTTGGCAATTCCTTCTGTTCCATTCACACGAATGTATCCGGGTGAATAAAAATCAAACCATGTGGTGTTTGTTGGAAAAGAAACAGTCACTTGACTCGCTTTTGGATCGGTCACAGGCGTCACCAAAAATGCATCACCCCATAAATACGTGGAAGAGATGCGGTAAGAAGCGGTGTCGCTTGGGGTCATGTAAAATAGTGGACGCATCAGCGGAGTTCCTTTGGTGCTGTTGATGTAAGCCAAGGTGTAATTGTAGGGCAATAAATCATAGCGCAACTGCACGGCTTTTTTAGCCAGGGCTTTTGTTTCGACATCTTTAAAGACAGGTTCACTCGCCACTTCTTCTTGAGCATGTGGTCTGAATATGGGTTGGAAAACACCGTATTGCAACCAACGCACATACAATTCAGGATCGTCATTTGCTCCGCCGAATCCTCCCAAATCAGAGTGCATGTATCCGATACCTTGAAGTCCCATTTGAAGTGAGATTTCTGTTTGCGGACGCAATCCTCCCCATGTTCTGTTTACATCGCCCGACCATGGAATCATACCATAGCGTTGAGATCCAGCTGCACCAGCACGCATTAAAATGAAGGGCCGGACAGAAGGGTACTTGCCAAAATAGCCATGGTGAATTAATCCTGCCCAATCGTGGCCGTAAATGTTGTGTACCCAATCGGCAGGACCGTTGGCATGTCTTAAATCATGAGGATGTACTTCGGGTTCTCCAAGATCTCCCCAAAAACCACTTACACCTCGTTCAATCAGTCCAGAATAAATGTTCCAAAACCAACGTTTTCCTGCATCGCTGTATACATCAATCAAGCCCGTATTTCCAAAATAGAAGTTGTAGGTAAATGGTTTTCCGAGACTGTCTTTACACAAGATATCTGCGTCAACAGCCTCTTTCCAGCGGTCGGATGTGGTGAGCACAAAAGGCTCGGTGATGAGCACGGTATGTATATTTTTGGCATTGAGGTCCTGAATCATTTTGTCTGGGGCGGGGAAGGAGTCGGTGTAAAATTTTAGATTTCCCATGGTGCCTTGAATCTCTTTACCAAACCAATAAAGATCTAGGATCACTGCATCAAGTGGAATGCTGTCCTTGAAAAATTGGTCAACGGTCGATTCTACTTCGTGCTGAGAATGATAGCCAAAGCGGCTAGCGAAATTTCCAAAAGCCCAGCGTGGAGGTAGGGGTTGATGACCCGTTAGTTGTGTATAGTTTTCAATCAAGTTTTCCCATGAATTTCCGGCAATAACTTGATAGACCATTCTTCCCGCAACGGTCTCATAAACGATACTGTTATCGCCCTTTGAATCTAGGTCCAAGTAGCCGATTGGTGCATTATCAAAATGTAGCATGAAACGTTTAGAACTGACCACAATCGGCATCGTATAGTTCATTAAAGCCGAACGTTCTTCATACCCGTAATGTGCTCGATTGTACAATTCCAGGCGATTTCCACGTCGGTTCATGCCAAGTGCACGTGCTCCACCACCAAACAAGGCTTCTTCTTTCGTGATGCTAAAAGAAAGTGCTTTGTTCCCGTTTTCTAATTTTTGATAACCTTGTTTTTCGGCAATCAATAACTTGGCATCGTGCCTGTACGAAACATTGAATGGTTCTTTTTGGATGTAAACAGTGATGCCTTTTGAACCGTTCAAAATGACAAGTGACTCTTGATCTTGGATACACTCGATGTCGTCACTTGTGCTTTTTGTAATCACGGCATGCGAGTCGTTATTGAGCGTTTCGCCATTGGGGTTAAATGCTGTCTGTACGATTTCTGAACTGAAATAGGTGAAGTAATAGGTACCATCTGAAACCTTCACAACAACCGAATTCCCTTCTTTTTTCGCAGAGACATACGTACGTGTTTGTCCTTGACTGAAGACTGTTGTTCCGAAAAGTAAAATTCCAAAACAGGTTAAAATTCGGCTCATCGCAATTCGATTATATAAGAAGTTTTAGCCTTCAATGTCCAATTTGATGTGTTGAGGATAAAAGTTTGGTCTGAGAGAATATCTGTTCCCTTCGTATGTCCGAGGAACCCTTCACTGTAGCGCGATGGATCGATGATTTGTTCCGTCGTGCTGTTGTTCAATAGTACCATAACTACCTTGTTTTCAAGAACACGAAAATAAACATATACATTGTTTTCTGGAATAAAGTGAATCATTTTTCCAGTATGAATGACCGGGCTATTTTTTCTCCAATTGAGCAGTTTTTTCGTGAAAGCATGATAGGCTTCTTGTTCGGCAGTTCGACCAGCCACCTTTCGCTCGAAACCGATAGTCTCTTTGTTGTCTTCGGTTACAAATGCGGTAACATTATCACCAGGCCATCCGCCAGGGAAGTCTTGACGAATGTCGGCATCACCCACTTCTTTCTTTCCCGCCATGCCGATTTCAGAACCATAGTAAATTTGCGGAATCCCGCGACAGGTAGAAATCAGTGTAAGGACAAGTTTGTAATCGCTAAGACTTGGAAAGATTTCATTGAAGCGCTGGGTATCGTGATTCTCAAAGAACACCAATAAATTCTGCGGATCTTTATAGAGGAAGTCGTTTGAGAAATTGTCAAAAAACCGAACAACTCCCTTGTCCCAGCCTTGTTCATTTTCTTTGAATGCTCCTAGAATCGCATCGTGCAAGGTGAAATCCATTACAGAAGGCAGGTTTGTGTTGTAATCCTGAATGGCCGCAATTGGACTATCTTTCTGCCAATAGGAAATCTGCGCTTGATCGTGCAGCCAGATTTCGCCTACCATGTTCAAGTTTGGATATTCGTTCATGATTTGTTTAGTCCAATCGGCAATGGCTTCTTTGTCGTTGAAGGAATAGGTGTCGATACGAATTCCATCCAAGTCGGCATATTCAATCCACCAAATGGTATTTTGAATGAGGTAATTTAAGACCAAGGGGTTTCGCTGGTTTAAATCGGGCATGGAACGCACAAACCATCCATCTTCACAGTAATAGGTGTCTCGCGCTGAACGGTGGTTGTCCATGTGTGTAGACGTTCGGTAATTGGTTTGTCCGTATCCTGGAAATTGGTGAATCCATTCGTATGTCGGTAAATCATTCATCATCCAATGAGCTGCGCCCCAGTGATTGGGAACAACATCCATGATCATTTTTAACCCATTTTGGTGACATTTCGACACGAGCGAACAGTATTCATCATTGGTTCCATAGCGCGGATCGACACGGTATAAGTCACTTTGACCATAGGTATGGTAACTGTATTCGGCGTCGTTGTCTTCCAACAATGGAGTGCTCCAAATGGCTGTAGCGCCAAGTTCCTTGATGTAATTCAAATGGTCTGCAATGCCTTGAAGATCTCCGCCATGACGTCCACCGGGTAAACTTCTGTTGGCTTTTTCTTTGGTGCTGGCATCACTGTCGTTGGACAAATTTCCATTGGCGAAACGGTCGGGCATCAGCAAATAAATGACGTCTGAACTATTGAAACCCATTCGGGCCGCTGAGTTTTCTCGCCGTTTTTTTAGCACATAGCTTATGGTATGAACGCGTTTTTTCCCTCTGCTGAAATGAATGTCATAGTTGCCTGCATCCTTTCCTTGAGTTTCAATTTTAATGAATACATAGTTTGGATTTTCCGTTCGCGTAAGCCCCAAGATGAGCAATTGGTCAGAACTTGGAATAAGTTCGCTGATTCCTGTTCCGTGAACCATAATTTCTACCTGGTGATGTGCCATATCCGCCCACCAAAATGCAGGTTCAACCCGGTCAATGGGCGCATCTTTGGCATGTACTATTGATGACCCAATGACTATAAAGAGGAATAGAATGAGATTTTTCATTGTTACTGTATTGGAAAATAAGTGCGGGTTTGGCCATTGGCATCTTGAAGAAGTAAGAGCTGACCTCTGGTACTTAAGGGAACTTCTTGTCCCATAAGGTTGAATGCTTTCACAGGAATAAATTGATTAGGTTCAAGGTCATCAATTGCCAGAGGACAAGGGTTTTGCAGGCCTTGATAAGTGGTTTGATTGTTCGCTGATGCACTGCGGTTTACGATAAACGAATAGATAGATGAGGTGACATGAGCACCCGCTGCTTGGGTGATGGCGTCAAGAAAAACCTGATCGGTAAATCCATAATCAAGTGCTTTGTAGGTGTCTTCCAAGGCGGCAGTCTCAATCAATGCCTGCTTTTCAGTAAGTAGTGTGTTTAAATTTGGAGTAGTGTAAAACGCAGCTACGGCCTGATCCATATAATAGGTGTATAAATCTTTAAAGTAAGGCACATTCATCAGTCGGGTATAAAGCGGTCGAGGTTGATTGCTTTGCGACCATTGGTAGATGTTTCGTGTCGCCCAATTGATCCCCATCCAATCGATCCCGAAGGTATTGTCCATGTCATACTCGATAAAGACGAATTTTCCATCTGAGGGACGTTGGTAAAGGTAAAAGTTGTTTTTGTTGTAGGAATGTCCGTCCCAATGCCCCGCTAGCACTTCGATCACCAAGGTGCGGAGGTAAAGGTCAACATCTAATATTTGCTGAATGACACATGGGAAATCTGCATCACTGCAGGTATTCAAGGTATTCAAAAAGGCAATCAATCCGCTGTAGTCATTTGTGCTTTTATTGGTTTTTAACTCATAATACGGAACATAGGCAGCCTGTCCAGTTCCGAGATAGGTCATGTCTGCTCCCCAATTGGCTTTGTATAGGTTGCCATTGTCATCACCTGGGAATCTTAAGTCAAGAAAATTCTCATCGATGTGCTCGGCGTTGTAATACAAGCCTTTGTATTCGCCATTCACATACAAGCGAACATAACTGTTTCGCAATGAAATCACATTTTGATTTCGAAGTAGAGATGCAGAAAGAAATGACCGCAAGATGGATGGATCGTTGTGTTCGCCATTCAAATTGAGTTTCTCAAGTCCAAGCCATTTCTGTCCTGGAACATTCGCGTTCATTGACACTTTAAAGGACTTTTTTGCGGCAAATCGGGAAGTGTTTCCACGCAGACGAAAACCGACGTTATCCACTGAATCGACCAACACGGAACTCACATACTTGAATTTGGCTGGATATTCATGGTTGGATTCAAGACTGTCTGGGTGGAGCATCAATGCTAGATCAGCTGGGTTAACTACAATAAAAACGGATGCTACTTCATTCTGAATGAATGCATTGTTGTCCGCTGGATGCACCTGGGCAACCGCAGAACCAGATGTGAAGATCCCAACCAGAAGGACAACTATAAGATGTATTGATTTCAGCACAGCGAGTTTTCTTAACGTCAAATATACACGAACCAATTTAAATTATGTGGCACATTGGTGAATACATTTGATTGTATCGCTAACTTTGTTTCTATGCTTCGTTTTATTTTCTTTTTTCTGATTGTCGCGTGTTCCACACCTGAAAAAGAACAGCCTGAAGAAGACCAGCCTTTGGTCTGCAGTCCGTATGAAATTTACATCGATGATTCCATTGCGATGGCCTGTTATTCGGGACCAGAGTTTTTAAACGGCGAAGACATTGGTCATCAACTTTCCAATTATGTGGCAGA
Source organism: Crocinitomicaceae bacterium (assembly GCA_044353545.1). Taxonomy (GTDB): domain Bacteria; phylum Bacteroidota; class Bacteroidia; order Flavobacteriales_D; family Crocinitomicaceae; genus M0103. The sequence goes on from JBILBT010000027.1 coordinate 17,532, forward strand.
TAGTGTTGGGAAGTACTTAAAATGGTCCTTCGAGAAAAGTGACTACAAGCGTGTGTTATTGGACAGTATCGCTGTTGATTTAACCGTAATTTCAGGAGATACTGTGACTTATACCATTCAGATTCCCTTCGAAAAGACCAACCGTTGCAACGCCACGACCTGCATCGATCACCGAGGCAGTTGGGTAGATAACCGCCGAATTGCGGATGCGCACCACAAGGAGTTTATTCAGAATTTGAAGAAGGCTGGATATCAACGCATTGAATCGAATCTTTTTACGGCAGGATTGCTCTACGAATATTGGGTCATTTTTACCCGTGAAGCGGACGCGAGGGATTGTGAGTAATGACCAATTAATTACTAATTACTAATTACTAATTACTAATTACGAATTATTGTTGTCCGACTAAAACCACCATTATATTTTATCTAAATTGCACAGTGTACTTTTGGTCATTTTGAATTATGTTCAGGTTTTGTTCGCTCTCCTCCGCTCTCCGCTGCGGAAAAGCCGCTGGGGCGGAATATCAGAAACGAATTTTAGTGAACTTCTCTAGTATTGATACCTGCGTTATAGTTTAGGAAGCATGTATAAACCACCCCTTGCCCCTCCACGAGGGCGAGTTCCTAGATTCTAGCACAAGCCTTTATTAGCGTTAGTTCAAAGGAGTCATTAAAGGGTATATTTTTTTTGAATGCAATTTCATCAAGATAACTTTGGAGGTGTGTCTGGCTCAAAGAATGATATTGACCGATAATTGCTCTTTTTATCGTTGAGAAAAACCCTTCAATATGGCTTAACGTGTAGCCCTCGACTTTCCGGATCTTCTTTTCGTGATTCATTTTGGTTTGTTTCACAAAGTGTTTATCCAATCCGAAATACCCACCAAAACCATCTGTTACAATTTCACTTTCCTTTGTAATCTTAGCTTTCATTATAGGTTTTATAACATCTCCGCAGGCATGTTCAATAGTATCTAATCGCACTTTACCCGTATTTCGTTCATACATACCAAGAACAGGGATTTTGTGAACCATTCCAGATTTGGATGGATTTCGTCTATTTACATCGGCTGGCTTCA
>JBILBT010000028.1:0-18592 GCA_044353545.1 Crocinitomicaceae bacterium
TTCATGCGGGCAAAACTTTCCTGCAACAAACGCAAGGGTGCCGTGACCCAACTGGAAATGAAGATGGCCAGTACAATGGTGATCGCCAGTAAGAGCATGAACACATTGATGATGGACACCAAAAACTGTTGAATTTGATTTTCAAATTCGGTCTGTTGTCCAAAGTGCTGAAGATTGGAATACGCAATCAATTTGCCGTTGTGGTTGTATAAAGGAAGATACGCAGAGGCATAATTTAATTGTCCGATGCTTTCTTGATGAATGAACTCACTTTTGTCCTTGATTTTTAATGCATACAAGGCTTGCGGATTGATTTGCTCTCCAATCAAGCCAGAATTGAATACTTTCGGTCGCGAGCTGGCCAAGAGGAAGCCGTCAGTTGTGTAGATGTTGATGTCTGTGAAGAACACTTTTGAAAGGCGCTGCAACACCGTTTCCAGGTAATTCCCCTTTTCTGCAATACTCACCGCATTCTCATTGCCAATTTTTCCGCGCAGCTCGATCTCCACAGAAACCAGCTTTTCACCGATCACATCATTGGTGTATTCATTGTACTGATTGCTGACAAATACGCCACTCCCCCAGCCAAAAGCTAAGAGCGAAAGGAAGACCAATCCAATCAACAACAATTGAATTTTTACGGCCAAGCTTAATGTTTTATTGAAGAATGGTGTGTAACTGAATTGGAAGAACAAGGGCAAAAGCAAAATGCCAAAGAATCCGAACAGATACGAGAAAGACGTCAAAAGTGTCACCCAGTCGGTGTTTTTTGTTGACAAGACAATGAGATCGTTGTTTGATTTTCGGAGAACGAAATGGTTGTAGCCATCGTAATTGCAATAGCCATCGGTATCTTTTTTCCACTTGCGCAGCGGAGCTGATTTAGCCGGATAATTGAAATCCCCGTACTTCGTAATGAGCCGTCCGTTGTGGTATCGCGCAACAGAATAATTTTCCAAGGACTCCAGCACTTTCGCCCGAGACGAAATCAATAAGCGCGGAAAACCAATTTCTTCAGGTATTTTTTTTGATTTTAAGGTGCTGATAAATACTGCTGCATTGCCATTCTCGCTTGCTATGCGCTGATGAATGATGTAACTGTATTGCCCTGAGAAATCCTTTATAAAAACGATGCGTGGATCAATTTCAGACGGATCGCCATGTTCTGTAATGAGCTCATTGAATTCGCTGTAATCCGTCTTTTGCGCATCAACGCCTTGAATCAATGAAACTCCAGTGGTGTCAAAAAGATAGAAGCCCAATTCGTAGCGCTCCCAAAAACCATTAAAAATGCGGCGTTCCAAGCCACCTTCAAAGTCTGAAAGGCCAATATTGAAAGGGTTACTAATCAAACGTTGAACGATCGGATCCTTTTCAATGGTATTCACCATGGCATTGTATTCCACCTCAGTAATGACATCGCGCTCGTTGGCGAGCTGATTGGCGTACAATTCCCGTTCGCCTTTCTCCTTTCGGAAATTGAATTCAGACAAACTAAAGGCAGTAACCAAAGAGAAAAGCATCAGGTACAACAAACCAAAAACAAGTTGACTTGACTTCGCTTCGCGGTATTCTTGGTAGATGAGAATACTCAAGAAAACCAGTGGAAACACCGCCGCAAAGAAGAGATGATAGCCAAAATTGATTTCGTAAAAGAAATAGGAAATTCCAATAAAGAAAGAAGTGACGGCTAATGTTGCTCCGTTGTTACCCAATTTATTGTTGAGCTCGGCACTTGACTTTGCATAGAGAAAAAAAGCATAAAACAGCACCCCAAGACTCATGATTGCAAGGAATGAAAACACATTCATGGCAAACAAGCGATCCACAATAAGAGGAATCGATGCATTTTCAATAAGCCCCTGATTGAGGTACAATAGGAAAGCCCACAAGAAGATATTTAAACCATACAATAGAAATCCTAGCCACTTACCTCGACGCATGGTGTGCATCATTCGACGAATGCTCGCCAACAAATAAACCAACAGGGCACAATTGACGAGGTATTCGAAGAAATTCGGAAACCATTCATTTGAACCATAGACACTCGGATCCAAGCCTGCCGTGTCATGCATGAATCCAAACCAAAGCCCTTTCAATGAGGCAATGCGAAAGAAAATCAAAAGAAGTGGCAGTGCAATTCGCAGCGCATAATGTGCCTTTCTCTGAACTTGATACACGACATACAACCACAAGCAGATACTCGCAAGAAGGAGAAGCATCAAGACAATGGATTCATTTTGAGTTGCGGGTTGATACTCATTCGGAACAAGAGAAAAAAGAAACTTTTTATCCGATGAGTCAATAGAACCTGAGCGTTCTTGTTCCAATGAAATGGATGCGTTGATTGGTATGCTCAGGGCTTCAACAAAAGTGTTTTCGAGGTCAGCATTCTCGTATGAATAGTCGTGCTGGATAAGAAAGGAACCACACACCACATAATCATCTACCGTTGCAGTTTTGGCGAAATACCATCCGTTTTGCAGATGAATGACCCCCTCACCTGGAAAGTGAAGGTCTGCAAAGCGATGAATAGGGAGTTGGTTTGTATTCCAATATACAAGGGAATCCTTGTGGTAGATATGCAAATCGAAAGATGATTCATTGGACAATTGGGCCCAGCCTTTCCATTCACCATTTTTTTGAATGTTCTGTCGCTGAATCTCAACAAAACGGTTGAGGCGTAATTCCATGGATTCAAAACGCTCCTGAAAAGAGGATATACTTCGCGTATTGTCCGCATTAAAGACAATGCCAAAGGCGATCCCAAAAAGGAGTGTCGCAAGAATTGCGAACGAAGTGTGGCGGTATTTATAGAGTTTCTTTCTCAGCATACATTGGCTGCCGCAAAACGCATGTTCAGTTCATACATCAAACGGTCAAACTCATCGTCCATTTGATTCATGTTGTGAAAGCGAAAATCTGAGTCGGCTTCATAGGGTTGCAAGTACTTTCTGAAGCAAGGCAACACGTGATTTTCCCATTGATAGATGATGGCCTCACGCGAATATCCTCTCGTCTCTTGGTCGCGGTACAAGCGGCGATCGAGTTGAACCATCGGATCCACTTCCATAAAGATGGAGAAGTCAATCAGCTCCTTTACTTCCGCATAATGCAATAAAAACAAGCCTTCAATGATGATAACCTTAGAAGGATGAATGGTAATCAACACATTTTTATCTGGCGGTGCGTTGAAATGGTATTCCTTCACTTCAATCGGATTTCCAGAGGCCAGTTCCCTCAAATCAGCCACCAATCGCTCGCGATCCAAGGCTGTAGGCAAATCAAAATTCACCTCGCCATTTTCGTCTTTTTCCTGCAGCTCAATGGGCCGGTAATAGTTGTCCATCGAAAAAATAGATGGATTCAAGTGCGCCAACTTCTCCGACAATCGCTTCAACAATGTCGTTTTCCCCGAACCACTACCCCCACATATACCGATGATCATTTTTTATAATATTTTCTGTTTCTACCTTTGAAAAAGACATAAGACCCGTCAGCCGCGGCTGACTGTAAGACACAAGACACTTCTTCGCTCGTTGAGCTTCGAAGGACAAAGGACCGCTGCGCTTAAAGACTTAATCATTCTTCGTAACCCATAACTCGTAATTAGTAATTAGTAATTAGTAACTATTGGTTTGGTAAGTCAAAGATAACGCAAATCATCTATTTATTCTTCTTCGCGACAAAACAGACCCGGAAATAAACTAATTTCTAAATTGCGAATGGCTCTGACAGTTTTCTTTTGTATTTTAGTCACGCTGAAACTGAACAAGACCAAAACAATGCTGTTTATCCTTTCAAAGAAACACATGAAGAATCGAATTTACCCTGCTTTAGCCCTTTTGATTGGCTTACTATTTTTCACTTCGGCCTATTTGTCGAACGACCCAAAACCATTGAAAATTGGTAAGACTGCACCTTTACAATCTGAAAAGATGCGCAACGTCGATGGCACTGAACTTAGTCTTTCTGACAGCAAGCAAGAAAAAGGCTTGTTGGTTGTTTTTTCGTGCAATACTTGTCCTTTCGTGGTCGGAAATGAGCACTTTGCAGGATGGGAAAAGCAATACAACACCATTCACACCCTTGCCAAAGAAAGCAAAATCGGGATGGTGTTAGTGAACTCGAATGAAGGAAAACGCGACAAAGATGATGCCTTTGATGCCATGGTTGATCATTCAAAAACCCTGGGATATACCATGCCCTATCTGCTTGACAGAAATTCGAAATTGGCGGATGCCTTTGGCGCAAAAACAACGCCCCATGTATATTTATTCAATGCTGACATGAAACTCGTTTATTCAGGAAGCATTGACAACACATGGGATTCAAAACGCACGGAAGATATACATTACTTAAGCGACGCACTGTCTCAACTTTCAACTGACGCGAAAATCACCTTGCAAGAAACACCACCACGCGGCTGTGGAATCAAACGCGTCAAAATTTAAGGAACTTACTAAACGATTTATAAACTAAACCATGAAAAAACAACTACTTCTCTTATCTATGATCTTATTGGGCAGTCTCTCCTACGCTCAACAAGGGGACGGCGGCCGTCCAAAAGGATACAAGGCAACTACTGATTTAAAAACAATCGAGCACCGCACGTTTGCGACGCCGGACATTGAGTCACTCCGTGCAGAAGATCTTGTCAACGATGAGGCCGCAACGGGACCTTGGCGCTTTGGCTACAACAACACATCAAGTCTAAATCTTACCAACTCAGGAACATGGACAAACTTTACGAACGGCGATAAAATCTGGCGCATCGTTTTGACATGTGAAAATGCATTGACCGTGAACTTGACCTTCGACAACATTACATTGCCGGAAGGAAATGAATTGTATGTGTACAACCCAGAGAAAGATTTTATCCTTGGGAAATTCACTGCATACCACTTGTATGAAGGTCAACTGGGCACTGAATTGGTACCAGGAAATACCGCAATTGTGGAATATTATATTCCTGCGCGAAACGCTGCGGAAGTTTCAACATTGAACATCAATACCGTTACTCACGGCTACCGCACATCAGGAGAATACCTTCAAAAAGCATTTGGAAGTTCGGGTTCGTGTAACTTGAATGTCAACTGTCCAGAAGGGGCCGCTTGGACCAATGAGCGCAACTCTGCTGTTATGCTAGTTTCAGGAAGTAGCGGCTTTTGTTCAGGGGCCTTGGTAAACAACACCTTGAATGATGGAAAACCATACGTATTGACTGCTGACCACTGTTACAGCAATCCGGCAACTTGGATTTTCCGCTTCAATTGGCAAGGTGCAGGATGCAACAACCCTGCGTCATCTCCAACATTTCAATCGCTATCTGGTGGAACTTTGAGGGCGCGTGGAACGGCATCTGACTTTTGTTTGGTAGAAATTACAGGAGGCTTGGTAGCGAATACAGTTCCGCCAGCATATTCCCCATATTTTTCTGGTTGGGATAAAACCGGTGCGACGCCACAATCTGCCGTTGGTATTCATCACCCTGCAGGAGACATCAAGAAAATTTCTTTTGAGAATCAGCCACTGATCTCAACCTCATTCGGAGGATCACCAGCAAACAGTCACTGGGGAGTAACGGATTGGGACCTTGGCGTAACCGAAGGAGGTTCATCAGGATCGCCTTTGTATGACCAAAATCACCGCATCATTGGACAGCTGCATGGTGGTGCATCTGCTTGCGGTGGAGCATCTCTTTCGGATGAATATGGCAAGGTATCGGTGTCTTGGAATCCTGCAGGAAGCGCGAACAGTGGTCAATTGAAATTCTGGCTCGACCCGAACAATTCAGGTGCTGGATTTGTAGACGGTTACGACCCATCTGGAGCCGTTGCCCTTGCACTTGATGGTGGACTTTCGAATCTTACCGTTACAGAAACACAGTTATGTGGAGGAACTTTTGAACCAACGATGACCATTTCCAATGGGGGAACAACGACACTAACATCTGCAACAATTACCTACACCATCGATGGTGGTGCAGCACAAACCTACAACTGGTCTGGATCGCTCGCACAATACCAAACACAAACCATTACATTGCCTTCTGTAGCTCTTGCACCTGGTGCGCATACGTTTAATGCTACTTTGAGCAATCCAAACGCGGGAGTTGATGAAAACTCGGTGAACAACAACACGAACTATAGCTTCACCATCAACCCAATCGCGCAAACGGTTGGATTCATCACGATCAACTTGCTTACGGATGATTATGCAGATGAATTGTACCTCGAGGTACGCAATTCAAGCGGTACTTTGGTGTGGACAGAAGGGAATGAAAATGTCGCAGGTAACTTTGCAACAAACAATGCTCCTGCGCCGAATGATGCAACAAATCCACTGGAAAACAACACACAATACAACTGGAACGTGCCACTAACGGCAGTAGATTGCTATACCTTTGGGATCTACGATTACTACGGTGATGGGGTTGCTGCTTCGCAATGGGGAGGATCAGATGGCGATTTGACTATTTCAAACAATACTAGTGTTCAGATCTACGCTATAGCTGAAGCTGACTTCGGTGGATCTGCAACGACAGTCATTAAGAACATTAATCCTTCTTCAGGGTTGGAAACTTTGGACAACGCAAACGTGATCGTTTACCCAAATCCAGCGAAAGATCAATTGACGATTGCCGCTGGAATGAAAATGGACCGCATCGAATTTGTAAGTGTAACAGGTCAAACGATCTTCACTCAAATCGTAAACACCACCACCACGAACATACAATTGGCTGGAATTTCTTCAGGCATGTATTTCGTGAAAATCTATGCTGATTCAGGAATTGTCGTGAAGCAAGTAGTTGTGAAATAAACGGAAACTTTATAAAATGAAAAAGTCCACTTCGGTGGACTTTTTTTATACTTAGTATTTTATAAAAACATTCTTAGGTTCAGTGAAGAAGCGAAGCGCTTCCCATCCACCTTCACGGCCTACACCTGAGGACTTCACCCCACCAAAAGGAGTTCTTAAGTCCCGCACCAACCACGCATTCACCCAAACAATTCCCGATTGAATGTGATCCGCCATGCGGTGTGCGCGTTTTAGATCGGATGTCCATAGGGTCGCTGCCAATCCATATTCTGTTGAATTGGCCATCATCAGCACCTCATCCTCCGTATCAAAAGGCATAATCGTCACCACAGGACCAAATATCTCTTCCTGATTGGTGCGGCAATCATAGGCCAATCCTTCGATCACCGTTGGACGAACATAATACCCTTCATGATAAGGCGCATCCAAGATGACACGTTCGCCTCCTGTTAGCACTGTTCCGCCTTCTTGCTTTGCCAATTCGACGTACGAAAGTACTTTTTCCATGTGTGGCTTCGACACCAAAGCACCCATGCGTGCAGCGGGATCTTGTGGGAAAGACACTACGGTTCGACTCACTTTTTCAACAAACGCAGTTTTGAATTTTTCATAGATTGGCCGTTCAATAAAGATGCGTGAACCACACAAACAGATTTGACCTTGATTCGCAAAAGACGAGCGCATGGTCGTACTCAACATCTCCTCAAAATCGCAGTCTGCAAAAATGATGTTTGGGTTTTTACCCCCCAATTCAAGCGAAAGCTTTTTAAACATCGGTGCGGCAGTTCGGGCAATGTATTCCCCTGTTTTTGTTCCACCCGTAAATGAAATGGCTTTGATTTTCGGATGCTTCACAATGGCATCACCTACCGATCCACCCAAGCCGTGAAGGATATTCAACACTCCGTCAGGCATGCCTGCATCTTTACAGACTTGTCCGAGTAAATATGCGGTATATGGCGTAATTTCAGATGGCTTTGCGACTACACAATTCCCTGCTGCCAATGCCGGTGCTATTTTCCAAGAGAACAAATACAGAGGCAGATTCCATGGCGAAATACACCCTACAATTCCAATCGGTTTGCGCAAGGTGTAATTGATTCCCTCTCCCACCATGTTGTGAGACTCAGAAGCAAAATGCTCAATGGCTGTAGCGAAAAAATGAAAATTGGAAACCGCACGTGGAATATCCACATGAGCCGCCAAGGATACAGGTTTTCCATTATCACGCGATTCAGCCGCCACAAACTCATCCATGCGTGCTTCAATTCCTTTAGAAACGCGCATCATCACGGCCCCACGTTCCTCAATACTCATGGCAGACCAAACTGGAAAAGCCGCCTCAGCAGCTTGAACCGCCTGATCCACATCATTGTCATCCGAATTGGGAATCAAGCAATACACTTGACCCGTCGCCGGTTCGACATTGTCAATGTATTGGCCGTTTGTTGGAGGACAATAAGCCCCATTGATGAAGTTCTGTATCTTTTCCATGTGGTAAAATCTATGGCGAATTTACATTGAAAATTTGATGTTTTGTTGGTGAGGTTTATCCCTCAATACCCCATGACTTTTCCTTTATCCACCGCAGGGATTCCATCCGTCAGCCAAAGCGGTGCCGGCGCTCCTTGTAAATAATGGTCAAAAAACTGCCGCATACGGATACTTAAATCAATGCGATTGGCATTTTCCATGAGGTTATGGTCATCACCATTGTAGTTGAGCAGCCAGCACGGTTTACCTAAGCGGCGCATTCCCGTAAACAGTTCAATCCCTTGGTACCATGGAACCGCGCCGTCTTTGTCGTTGGCCATAATTAACAAGGGGGTATGCACATTTGGCAAATGGAACAAAGGCGAATTTTCTCGGTACAATTCTGGGGCTTCCCAAATGGTTTTACCAATTCGGCTTTGGGTGCGTTCGTACTGAAACTGGCGATTGACACCACTTCCCCAGCGGATCCCTCCGTAGGCAGAGAACATATTCGACACCGGTGCTCCTGCCATTGCTGCGCGGTAACGTGTTGTCATCGTGATCAACTGCGCCGTTTGGTATCCACCCCAACTTTGTCCTTGCAAGCCCATGCGTGTTGAATCGATGGCGGGCACCAATTTGAGCACATGATCCGTTCCACTCATGATGCAATCGTACGCCGATTGTGCTGGATGTCCAACCTTGTAGCGAATGTCTGGTATAAAAACGAGGTATCCCGCTGAAGCGTACTCGGTTGGATAAATGATGGATGCGGTTGGTTTCGGCACCGAATGGTTGAACAATTCATCGGAATTTAACTCGTAGTAATAAATCATAAGCGGGTATTTCTTGCTCGGATCAAAATCCTCTGGTTTGTAAAGCAATCCTTCGAGTGGAATGCCGCTGTAACTTTTCCAATTCACCAATTCAACGGTCGCCCAGTTGTATTCCGCTTGTTGCGCATTCGTTATCGATACTTGACGTTCAGCACTAAATTTATCCGTAGTCAGGCGAAGATCTGGATACATGCTGATGGACATCTTACGGAAAATGATGGATTCACCGCTCTTGGAGCGCGCCATGTAATTTATTTTATGATTGGTGTTGTACAACTCTTTGACATCAAAATGATCCTCATGATCAATCAACTCGTAAACATGTGTGCCTTTTGATTTTTCATCAAATCCAGTAATGTAGGCATTCTTCGCGTCGATGTAAACGCTATCTCTGTTCCACAGATTCAATTCCATTTTAATTTTCGACGCTTGCCCAATTCCTTCCGTTATGCAGGTCATTATTCCTAAACGGGTATTGTACACCCAGATGTCATAGGCTGAATGGAGGTAAAGGTATTGTTCATCCGATGAATAGCCAACAACCCCATAAGGATCAGGGGTCAAAGGCATTCCATTCGCATCCGTCTGCCAATTGACATTTTTCACCGAACAGGTCATGCAATTCACCTTATTGCTACTCAGATTCTTGCTATAAAACTGTCCATCTGTCCCATCAAACCACGAATACAAATTCCCTAATGGTGACAAAGACCCGTTGAATTCGACGCCTTCCTTAATCAGTTCCGTTTTTCCATCTTTTAATGAAATGCGGTAATGATCCTCACGGCCTGGAACTTCCCATTGCTTTTCAATGGAATAACGTTCATCTGCCGCAGCAAAAAGATAGTCACCCTTGATGTCTTCCGTTACACGCACATTCATGGTATCCGCAGCAAGCTGAAGCACCGTACTATCCAACAAACCATAACGGTATAAGGTAGAGCGTTTTTCATCCCGCTTCAGTTCAACCAATTGTTGCGACTGCAAACGCTTGTCGGCATAATGCCAAATGTCGAGTTCTACCTTTTCCTTTTCTACCAGCGTATCTTTCTTCTCCACCTCTGGACGTTCAGCCACCCCGAAGAAGAGGTAATTTCCATCTTTCGTAAAGAGCAAATCGAAATTTTCAGTCACAGAATTTCCATTACCAATGCGCACATCTGAAGTGTCCACCAAACGAGTCGTTTTCGTTTCAAGCGAAAAGATGTAAAGTCCATAAGACTTAGCATCTGTTGTGTCATTACTCGCCAAGTAGGCAATATTTTTTCCGGAATGGTCAAATGTCAAGGAGGTGATGGAGGTATATTTTTTCGAAATGGCATGAGCCTCCATCGAAGGGAAATGCTTCAGGAACACTTGATTCGAATCTTGTTTTACCTTTTGATGTTCGACCAAACAGAGGTCAGTGCCTGATTTCGCTAAGGTATAATCGACCACATTTTTGAATTGTTCCTTTTTCCCAGAAATGGGATCGAGCACCGTCAGTACTTTACCGTCTGATTTTACGATTGGTACTTTTTTCTCTTTTTTGGCTAAAAAACACTTCTTTTTGGTCTTTTTTGATCTGTTTTCGTCATTTTTAATCACATTTTCGTCAATCATGTAAGAAAGGAGATTGTGGTCTTCACCTACAGAGAACGACTTCAATAATGGAATTTTGATGAGCGAATCGCTTGCCAACAGGTAAATGCCCAGGCTATCTTTCGGCCATTTCTTTTTATCGACCTTATTCAACTCACAATTGCGAAGCGTGTCAAATCCCGGGAGAATGCGAAACGCGATATAGTTACTGTTCATGGAAAACTGCGCGCCCTTGCCTCGCGGAATGGAATCCGTTTTTCCAGAGTCGACGTTATATATGTAGAGATAGCCATCCCCACGGTGCGGATTTATTTCGAAAGACACATACTTTCCATTAGGCGATACCAATTGATTTTCATTTTTCTTCCAGCCGTTATATGCGGTGTGATCAATGATTTTTTTTTGGCCGTAAAGCAGTCCTGTAAAAAAAAGGCTCAACAAAAGAAGAGAATAACGCATGCGCAGTTGATTTGAGGGGATAAAAATACGAAAACGAAGGAAAGCAGACTACATGAAGAGTTCGGATGCAATGTAATCCGCCATCAAACGTCCTTCACGGGTTAGAATCACATGAGTGTCGGTCTTGACCAACCACTTCTTTGCTTCGAACTGTTTCAAGGTTTCTTCAAATGCCTCTGTTGGCAATGCAATTTGGTACAAGTCCTGTAAATTCACCCCCCACGACGTGCGCAATCCTGTCATCAACGCTTCATTCCAGCGGTCTTTCGGGGTGAGCAACTCCGTTTCAAACCATGCCTCATTTGCCCCGAAATCGGACATGTAACGTGCATTGTTAGCAACGTTCCAACGACGTTCACTGCCATTGAAAGAATGCGCAGATGGACCAATACCTAGGTAGTTGACCCCCTTCCAATAGTTGCTATTGTGTTTAGCCTCAAATCCTGGAAGTCCGAAATTGGAAATCTCGTAGTGATGAAATCCATGACGTGTAAGTCGATCAATCAAGTGCAAAAACTGCGTGCTCTGCGCTTCGTCTCCAACGGGAGTGAGTTGACCAGAATGAACGAGTTTGTAGAGTGCTGTTTTTTTTTCGACAGTCAAGCAATAGGCAGAAATGTGTTGAATGCCCATGCCCATAACACGTTCGATGTGCGCATTCCATTCCTCCAAAGACAAATCAGGCAGTCCATAAATGAGATCGACACTGATGTTTGAAAATCCTGCCGCTTGAGCAATGGACACACATTGTTCAGCTTCCAAGGCCGAATGTGAGCGGTTCATCCAAGTGAGATCATCCTCACGAAACGACTGCAAACCAATGGACAAACGATTAATTCCAATAGATTTCCATGCGACACAATTCGCTTCGGTGATGTCATCTGGATTGGCTTCGAGCGTTATTTCAGCTGCAGCCAAAACCTCAAAATTGTCACTTATTGAGTTTAAAAAAGAGGCGATTTCGCTCGGAACGAGCACGCTCGGCGTTCCTCCACCGAAATAAATACTTTCAATGGAATTGGTCCCGATTTCTAACTTTCGCAAGACCAGCTCGGATTGCATGGTAGCCAGCATGCGTTCACGGTAGCTAGCGAAGGTGGTGCTAAAGTGAAAATCACAATAGGAGCACTTTTTTTTGCAGAAAGGAACATGGATATAAATGCCGGCCATGGCGCAAAGATAAGTCATGTTGCCACGCGAGGTGATGAAATTGAAGTTCGCGCGTATTTTCTTTGAACAATCATTTTGCCCAAGCGCTTTTTTTAGTATCTTCAATGTAATGAAATCAACCTACACCACTTCCAATCCTGCGGAGTTTACTGAGCGCTTTATCAACCAAACCAATCAATCGGTCTTTTTGACGGGCAAAGCGGGTACAGGAAAAACCACGCTTCTGCGAAAAATCATTCAATCCACGCATAAAAACGCCGTCATTGTTGCACCTACAGGGATCGCAGCGCTCAATGCTGGCGGGGTTACCATCCATTCCTTTTTTCAGTTGCCTTTTGGCGCATTCATTCCAGAATTTATGAAGCCGCCAGAAACACCTACGGTTAAGTTTGAAACCAAGGAAACACTGTCGCGGCATTTCACCATGAACAAGCAACGCCGTGCGATAATGCAAAATTTGGAGTTGTTGATCATCGATGAAGTCAGTATGCTGAGGGCAGATTTACTCGATGCAATGGATTGGACCCTCAGAAATGTGCGACGTATTTCACAACCCTTTGGCGGTGTTCAAGTGCTTTACATTGGTGATTTGCTTCAGTTGCCGCCCGTCGTAAAACCGGATGAATGGAATGTGTTGCGCAACCACTATGCAGGCATGTTCTTTTTCAATTCAAAAGTAATTCAAGAACAACCAGCCTTATACATCGAACTTTCAACGATCTTCCGTCAGCAGGACACTGATTTTATTGAGGTCCTCAACCACCTGCGCGACAACCGCATCACAGAATCAGACATTACCCTTCTGAACCGCTATGTCAATCCAACGTTCGACGCACTCAAAACAGAAGGATACATCACACTCACTACCCACAACGCAAAGGCTGATACCATGAATGCGAAAGCCTTGGCGACATTGAAAGGAAAGAGTTTACATTATTCAGCAGAAATTACTGGAGAATTCCCCCCCCACATGTATCCCATTGATCCAGAAATGGAACTGAAAGTAGATGCCCAAGTGATGTTCATTAAGAATGACATTGCGATGGACAAGCAATTTTACAACGGGAAAATGGGTAAAATTCAGTCCTTATCGAAGGATGAAATCTGTGTTCATTTTCCAGAAGAAAATAAAACCATTACCGTTGATCATTACGAGTGGAACAACATTCGGTATGCCATGGACGAGCGCACGGGTGAAATCAAAGAACAAGTGCTCGGCACCTTTGTACATTATCCCCTTAAACTAGCGTGGGCAATCACCGTTCATAAAAGTCAAGGACTCACATTTGACAAAGCCGTGCTTGATGTTACACAAGTTTTTGCGCCTGGACAGGCCTATGTTGCCCTTTCACGTCTTCGCTCACTCGAAGGATTGGTACTGCTCAGTCCCATGCGGATGAATGGGCTTTCAAGTGATCAATCGGTCGTGTCATTTGCCCAACACAAAGCAGATGAATCTATGCTTGAATCGCATCTGACAAGCGCCACCAAGAAGTACCTCTATGATACAATGCTCGCCGCCTTCGATTGGTACGGACTTGTCTCTGCCTGGCACATTCACGAAGCGACTTATCGAAATGCCGGATCAAAAACAGAAAAAGGAAAAAATAAACCTTGGCTGGCCGCGCAACTTCAAGCCCTAAATAGTGCCAATGATGCTGCTAAAAAATTTCAGAGCCAAATTGAGCGAATTTTTACTTCTCAACACATCGATCTTGCCTTTCTTCATGAACGGACAGATGCTGCATACACGTATTTTTTTAAGATTTTAGATGGTGTTTTGCTCAGCAACTTGAAAAAGATGGCTGAATTGGGACGCGTGAGAAAAACAAAAACGTACGCTGAGGAACTTGGTGAATTGGATGAATTGTTGACTTCAACTGTTTTAAAAATTAAGAAAATCAGGCTACTCACTGAAGCACTACATGCAGGAAAAGACATCACCAAGGAGTTGGTTTGGAACGCCGAAATCCGAAACTATAAGAACGCCAAACTAGCGATTGTTCGTCAAGAAGCACAAAGCAACCGGTCGCTCTTGGATATGGACGAGGATGATGTTCCCGTTCTTAGTAAACAAGTCAAGTCGAAAAAAACCAGCGAAAAGAAAGAGAAAAAAAGCACCTATGAACAAACCTTGGAATTGTTGCATGAAGGACTTGATCCAGAGCAAGTGGCAAAGGAGCGCAGAGTATCTGTCAAAACAATTCTTAACCATTGTGCTGTGTTGATTAAAGAGGATAAATTGTCCATCGAAGAGGTGCTGAATCAAGACCGAATCAATGAGCTGTACGACCTCATCGGAGAATATACCGAAACATCTCTTACGCCATTGAAAGAGCGCTTAGGTGATGACGTGAGCTATGAAGAACTTCGCTTGTGGCAAGCAGCAAAAATGAGGGATTGAATCGCTAATTTTGTAAAAAACGAACAGTAAAAACAAAGAAATATGAAAACAAATCACGAAATCGATTACTTCATCCACGGGGAAGAAATGCAGATGGTTGAAATTGAACTCGATCCACAAGAAACAGCCATCGCCGAGTCGGGGTCGTTCATGTATATGGATGATGGCATTTCAATGGAAACCATCTTTGGGGATGGATCCCAACAGCAACAAAGTTCTGGTTTCATGGGAAAATTGTGGGGTGCCGGAAAACGTTTGCTTACAGGTGAAAGCTTGTTCATGACCGCGTTTACTCACAACGGAACTGGCAAAGCACGTGTGGCTTTCGCATCGCCTTATCCTGGAAAGATCATTCCAATTGATTTATCACAGTACAACGGAAAACTCATCTGCCAGAAAGATTCATTCTTGTGCGCTGCGAAAGGAGTTGCCATTGGCATTGAATTTCAACGAAAATTGGGAACTGGTTTGTTCGGAGGCGAAGGATTCATCATGCAGAAATTGGAAGGCGATGGAATGGCCTTTTGTCACGCTGGTGGACATATCATGAAACGCACGCTAAAACCGGGTGAAGTTCTGCGAGTGGACACCGGATGTATTGTCGCATATACGCAAGACATCGACTACGACATTCAGTTTGTTGGTGGCATCAAAAACACCATTTTTGGCGGTGAAGGATTGTTTTTCGCCACCTTACGTGGACCAGGAGAAGTGTGGTTGCAAACCTTGCCGATTTCACGCTTGGCTTCACGCATCTTGTCTTACGGAACAGGAACTCGAAAAGAAGAAGGAAGCATACTTGGCGGATTGGGGAACTTGCTTGATGGCGATGGACGGTAATATTAGTTACTAATGACTAGTTTCTAATGACTAGTTTCTAATGACTTATATAAATTAATTCTTAATTCTTAATTCTTAATTCTTAATTCTTAATTCTTAATTCTTTACAAATATTTCATGGAAAAAAGTTGGCTCACAAAACCCCTCCCTGCACACAATGCGGCATTCAAAGCGGATTGTGTCGTGTCGAAGCTATTGATGCAGCGAGGGATTCAAAGCCCGGAGGAAGCCAATGCCTTCTTTAACCCAGATTTGAAGGGCTTGCACGATCCATTTCTGATGAAGGATCTAAGTGAGGCGGTTGATCGTGTGAACCAAGCGATGGAGAGGGGAGAGAAAATACTTCTTTTTGGAGACTACGATGTGGATGGCACCACGGCGGTTGCGCTGATGTACACCATGCTGAAAAAACACTACGACAAAGTCGACTTTTACATTCCTGATCGCTATGCCGAAGGGTATGGTGTAAGTTTCATCGGAATAGACTTTGCCGCTGACAATGATTTTTCACTCATCATTTCTTTGGACTGTGGAATCCGTTCTTTAGATCACGTGGCTTATGCCAAAGAAAAAGGTGTAGACTTCATCGTTTGTGACCACCACCAGCCCGGGGATGAACTGCCAAACTGCTTGGTTCTAGACCCGAAACGAAGTGATTGCGCTTATCCCTACAAGGAGCTATCGGGCTGTGGGGTTGGGTTTAAACTGCTACAAGGTTTATCGGTTCGGAATGATTGGCCACTTGGCGATTTATTGGAAAACCTCGATCTTTTGGCCATTAGCATTGGCGCCGACATTGTAGCGATCACAGGAGAGAATAGAATTTTATGTGCACACGGATTAAAACAGCTCAATACAACACCGCGACGTGCATTTCGTGAATTGCTCGCAGTGGCAAAAAAGGAGTTTCCACTTACCCTTACTGATGTCGTTTTCATTATAGCTCCTCGAATAAATGCCGCAGGAAGGCTTCGAAGTGGACGCATCGCAGTTGAATTGATGATCTCCGAAAATACCGCGGCCATCCAAACATTGGCTCGGGAAATTGACCAAGACAATCAAAACCGAAAGGCTCTCGACAAAAGCATAACCGCTGAAGCCATTGATGTCATGGAAAAGCATCCAGCCTACGAAGTGAAAAAATCTACTGTTGTTTTTCGACCTGATTGGCACAAGGGGGTCGTGGGAATTGTTGCATCCCGACTCATTGAAAAACGATTTCGGCCAACTATTGTACTGACAGAATCGAACGGAAAAGCGACAGGTTCTGCGCGAACGGTGAATGATTTCGATCTCTATAGTGCCTTGTGCCAATGTTCCGAACACCTCGAACAATTTGGTGGTCACCGACATGCTGCAGGAATGACCATGCCTTTAGAGAATGTTGCACCTTTTATGGAAAAATTTGAGTCCGTGGTGCAAGAAACCATTTCAGCGGAAGATGAATTTCCAACCGTCAAGATCGACTTAGAGGTGGAATTCAACCAAATTTTTTCAAAAGAAGAAAACAGAACGAAGGTACCCCAACTCAAACGTGATTTGGCAGGATTTGAACCCCACGGACCAGGAAACATGACTCCTGTTTTTATGGCACGTAATGTTTACTCGCGAGATTTTCGCATTCTGAAAGACGCTCACCTCAAGTTGCTAGTGACTCAGCAAAACTGCGACGTTGCGATCGATGCAATCGCCTTCAATATGGCCGATAAAGTTCCACTCATCACACATGGCATGTCCTATGACATCGCGTTTACCATGGAAATTAATGCGTGGAATGGCAAGGAAACACTGCAGTTGAACATTAAAGACATTCGGGAAGCGGAGCAAGCCTAATGTTGGATTTGGATGGATTGATGTCGATCTTCGATCTTTAGAATGTAAGTGCCATTGAAAAGGACTGTAGCATCAATTGTCGTTTCTGAATTTTCCGCCACTGATGAATAGACGATTCTTCCGGAAAGGTCAATAATTGTGATTGCTTCTCCTACGTTCGCGCTTACAGTCAAAATCTCCGCACACGGGTTAGGATAAGCATTACATGGTATGGATTGAAAAGGCACATTCAACACATTGGAAATCCGCCATGTTTCCTTGAAGCGCTCACTGTTCGAAATTCCAGTCGTGAAATAAAAGTCAGATCCAAAGGCGAAGGGCATTGTTCCTTTTCTTGGAGTGGCAACGAAAGACGTTGAAGCAGAAAGCAGCCACGAATTCACATCAAGGACATGAAAATCATTCAATACCACATTCGATGCATCCACTCCACCAAAGAAGGAGACAAGATTGTTCGTTCGGGCGGTGCCAATGTAGCAGCGTGGTGAAAGCCCAGGATTCGGTAGAGAAATCCATTGCTGTGTTGTAGGATTGAACTGATAGAACGCTGTATTCAAGGCTGTTTGGTTGTTCAAATTGTTTCGGCCTAGGCCAACATATCCAAGGTCGTTGTACTCGAAGGACGTTCCTCTCCACATGCCATTGCCCGGAAGCGCTGTTTTTTGTGTCCATTGGTTGTTGTTGATGTCATAAGCCCAAACTTCAGACAATGTTCCTTGTTGATTTTTACCACCGACGATAAAAATTGTGTCGTTCAAGACAAAGTGAACAGATCCACTTCTCCCCTCACCAGGCAATGGTGCCAGCACTGACCAACTGTTCAAAAGAGGATTGTATTCCCACAAATCATTGCAATACGTGCCGTCACATTTTATACCACCAAAAACATAACCGACTCCATTCTTGGATGCTCCAACAGCATATTGCCTTTCCTCACCAAGTGGAAGATCTGCACAATCAGACCACGTCATTGTAACGCAGTTGTATCTGTAAAAATCGCGCATACAGCTGAAACCACTGTCCCTACCCAAGCCGGTATAGACAAATGAATCGATGACAAAACAACTTCCATCATCTCGTGGTGTACCCGGAAAATCTTCCAATTGCTGCCATGACTGTCCAAAGGCAGCGAATGACAACAGACAAAGAGAAAGGAATCGAATTTTTAACATGC
>JBILBT010000191.1:0-6012 GCA_044353545.1 Crocinitomicaceae bacterium
ACAACGAAATCGATATGGCTTGGTTGAATTCCAACTATGGTTCTACAAAGTACACGGTTAAACCACAAGTAGACATCTACAACGTGAAAGGAAATGAAATCATTATCCTTGCTGAGGGACGTTTGGTGAATCTTGGCTGTGCTACAGGTCACCCTTCTTTCGTCATGTCAAACTCCTTCACGAACCAAGTATTGGCTCAATTGGAGTTGTGGGCAAACAGTGCAAGCTATGGAAATGATGTGTACATGCTTCCGAAACATTTGGATGAGAAAGTAGCACGTTTGCACCTTGCAAAGATCGGTGTTGAATTGGAAACACTCCGTCAAGATCAAGCAGATTATATTGGAGTAGCAGTTGCTGGACCATTCAAAGCAGAGCACTACCGTTACTAAAATTGCATGAAATAAATGTGAAAGGACGATCCAAGGGGTCGTCCTTTTTTTTGTGTTAAACTTTCAGATTGAGAATGAGAGCGAGAGCATGTTTGAGCATAAGCATTCTATGCTCTATCAGCGAAGAGATGGATAAATCAGCGTGAGAGTGAGAAGAAGAGCGTGTTTGAGCGTGAGCACTATATATTCTATCAGCGCAGCGGTCTATGCTCTATCAGCGCAGCGGTCCATTGTCTCTTGTCTTAATGACTTTTGTCCTAAAAAAACAAACCCCCTCCGTTGCCGAAGAGGGTTTTTTATATAGACGCTTCTCGCTATCTGATTACATCAGGAAGAAAGAAACGAGTAAGAGTCCGCCAGTGACGAACTCTATAAGAAGTTTGAATTACCAACTCGTGGCTTCGAGTACCTCAGCCACCAAACTCGTCATTAGTAATTAGTAACTCGTAACTCGTCATTCGTAACTCGTCATTCGTGATTAGTAACTCGTAACTCGTCATTCGTTATTAGTAACTCGTCATTCGTTATTTGTAACTCGTAATTCAAAATTACATCATCCCCGGCATTCCACCTGGCATACCGCCCATAGCCGGTCCATTTTCCTCAGGTTGGTCAACAACGACACACTCTGTGGTCAACAACATGGCTGCGATGGACGCTGCATTTTCAACAGCGATGCGTGTTACTTTTGTTGGGTCGATAACTCCAGCGGCATAAAGCATTTCATACTTTTCAGTACGTGCGTTGTATCCGAAATCATCTTTCCCTTCTTTCACTTTTTGAACGATGACAGCACCTTCACCTCCTGCGTTTGCAATGATTTGACGCAATGGCTCTTCAGCTGCACGCTTCACGATTTGAATCCCAGTGAGTTCATCTTCGTTTTCGCCAGTCAATGAATCCAATGTTTCAATAGCACGGATCAAGGCAACACCTCCACCAGGAACAATTCCTTCTTCCACGGCAGCGCGTGTAGCAGCTAGTGCATCGTCAACACGGTCTTTCTTCTCTTTCATCTCAACCTCTGTTGGCGCACCCACATAAAGTACAGCAACGCCACCAGCCAATTTCGCCAAACGCTCTTGTAGCTTTTCACGGTCATAATCGGAAGTGGTAGATTCCATTTGTGACTTGATTTGTCCAACACGCGATTGAATAGCAGCGCTTTCGCCACCGCCATTTACAATCGTTGTATTGTCTTTATCAATTTCAATTTTCTCTGCTGTTCCAAGCATGTCCAAGGTTGCGCTTTCCAATGTGAATCCTCGTTCTTCTGAGATCACCGTTCCACCTGTCAATATTGCGATGTCTTCCAACATGGCTTTTCTGCGATCACCAAATCCTGGAGCTTTAACTGCTGCGATTTTCAATGACCCACGGAGTCTATTCACGACCAATGTGGCCAATGCTTCACCGTCAACATCTTCAGCTATAATGAGTAGTCCACGACCTGCTTGAACCACAGGCTCCAGAATAGGCAACAATTCCTTCATGTTTAAGATTTTCTTCTCACAGATCAGAATCATTGGTTTTTCCATTTCGGTAATCATCTTTTCTGTATTCGTCACGAAGTAAGGAGAAAGGTAGCCACGGTCAAACTGCATTCCTTCCACAGTTTTCATATCTGTTTCCGTTCCTTTCGCTTCTTCAACTGTGATTACGCCATCATTCCCTACAACCTTCATTGCTTTAGCGATCAATGTTCCGATGGCTTCGTCGTTATTTGCAGATATTGTTGCGATTTGCTTGATTTTATCGTTGTCTGACCCAACTTCTTTTGACATTTTCTTCAAGTTGCGAACCACTTCAGCAACACCCTTGTCGATTCCTCGCTTGAGGTCCATTGGATTTGCTCCAGCAGCGACATTTTTAAGCCCTGCTGTAACGATTGCTTGTGCAAGAACTGTCGCAGTTGTTGTTCCATCTCCGGCAATGTCAGCGGTTTTAGCAGCCACTTCTTTCACCATTTGTGCTCCCATGTTTTCAACAGGGTCCTTCAGCTCAATTTCTTTTGCTACGGTTACTCCATCTTTAGTGACGTGTGGTGCACCGAATTTTTTTCCAATGACCACATTCCGTCCTTTAGGACCGAGCGTTATTTTTACTGCATTTGCGAGAATATCTACCCCCCTTTTTAATTTTTCGCGTGCTTCAACGTCGAAATATAAATCTTTTGCCATTGTAAAATGTGTTTAAAAAGTAATTAAAAAATACCGTAAATATCCGACTCACGCATGATGAGGTAGGTCGATCCATCAATTTTAATTTCTGTCCCAGAATACTGTCCGAAAAGCACCGAGTCTCCTACTTTTACAGTCATGGGCTCATCTTTTTTACCTTCTCCGACGGCTACAATTGTTCCGTTCAGTGGCTTTTCTTTTGCCGTGTCAGGAATAATAATCCCACTCGCTGTTTTCTGCTCTGCTGGTGCAGGCTCAACAAGAACTCTGTCGGCCAGCGGTTTAAATTGAATTGACATAGTTGTTTGATTTTAATGTTAAAATTGCTGTTCAGCCAAGGTCGAATTTTGTGCCAATGCCGTAAAACCGACATTTTTTCATTCGATGGATTGGGTAGTAAAAAAAAATGTCAGCATGTATGACATACTGACACAATATTTTGTCGCCAAACAGGGGTGTGAATTTATTTATTTCCCTGAGGTTGTCCTCCGTTGTTTTGTCCTTGCTCAGCTTGCTGTGGTTCTTTTGCCGTAGTATCAGGTGTTTTCGTACGGACAGATAGCGCAATACTCAAAACCATAATGATTCCAGCCAAAGACCAAGTCGCTTTGTCAATGAAATCATTGGTTTTTTGAACACCACCAATTTGTTGAGCTGCACCAAAATCTGAGCTCAAACCTCCACCTTTCGGGTTTTGAATATACACGACAAGAATCAATAATACACTTGCCAACATAATGATAATCGAGAATAATGAATCCATCTTTATGAATTGATTTTTTTGTTAAGTTCTTCTATTCGGGCTGCAAAGTAACTCTTTTTTTCTGGATTAGCCAAGATTAATTGCTCGTAAACGAAAATTGCTTTCGGATAATTCCCTTGAAGTTCAAAGATTTTACCCAATGTTTCACTTACAGGCATGTGCTGCATGTCCACACTTTCTTTGGCTTTCTTTTCCGGAGAGTAAAACGCACGCTTTGGTTTTTCCTCGATTGCGGTCTTAGGTCTTGAGATTTTTGGTTCATTTTCTATAAAACGATCCAGGATGTCATCAAGTTTTGATTTGTCTTCTTCGATTTCGCTGTTGGATGATTGGTTTCCAACTCTTAACCAATCGGAAAATGAACGATTGTGAGTTTGAACTTCTTCTTCATTTGCTTCTTCTGGGGTAGTGGTCTCTTGTTCATTAGCCTCATCCTCCAACTCTTCTAGTCGGTAGGCAGAAGACAGCGTTTCGGCCAACATCCTTCGTTCAAATTCATCGATTTGATTATCTTCTTCCGCACCTTTAGTGTTCGTCACTTCGCATTCTGCTGGAGTTTCATTCAGTGACTCAATTTCCACTTCATCCTTGGAAAGTTCTTCAGTTTCGAAGGTTACTTCACTACTTGAGATGTTTAATGGAATAAATTCTGAGTCATTTTCATCATCACTTTCCTCGACCTCAAATGAGGTGCTTTCGTCAGTAGTTTTAACAAGTGTTAACTCATTTTTAGTTTCTTCGATAGCCTCTTCCTTGACAGAAGGCTTTGTGTCGATCTCATTGTTTTCTTCGTCAGCTGTGACAATGCGCAATGGAGCAGTGCTTTCAAGAATATTCTCGGTTTCTTCGATGGAATTTTCTAGTGACTTCACTGCTACATACTGGTGAATCAACGCATAGAGCTGACTGCGGTCTGAAATGCGGTAAGCACATTGTGCCAATTCGACATCAAAACGAAGATCAGTATTATTCGCGAGCGCTTTTAAACTTAGAATTGGAAAAATCTGACAATAGGGGTATTGCGTTGCAAATGATTTTAAATCTTCAAAATCAGATATGTCACATTTCTCAGGATGTGCAATGCGTTGTGCTATGTCTGTCAAGTTCAACATTACCAGTTGGAAAGCAATTTATTGATGACATCTTGTACAACCTGCGTCGTAACTTCTTCCAATAAAGTAGATTCAACGGACGCAAGATCTGTTTTTGAATCATAATCCACGAAGCGCGTGCTTGTCAAAGTCATTTCCTCCTCTTCAGGTTTGGTGACGAATATCGTAAAATTTACGCTAACGGTTAATCTGTTTTTTGCCGCATTATCTCCTTCTTGCAGAGCAATTGGCATCACTGAATAACTTAAAATGGTCCCTTCGATATTGACTTCACCTTTACCTAGGGTGGGATTCAGTGAAAGTCGTGTGTTGTTTTGAACGCCATCTTTGATCTTTTCAGATAAGGTAACGGTATAACTAGTAGGTGCATTAGGCGCTCTATTTTCTAATGTTTTGACCGTAAATGTTTTCCATGCTTCATTCATCGAACCATTGTCAATGAAGGAAATACTTGATGGATAACAGCCATTGAGCAGAACAAGAATCGCTATGAAAGATAGAATCTTCATTAATCAGGTAAATTGTATTCTTTAATTTTTCGGTAAAGCGTGCGTTCTGAAATTCCGAGTTCCGCAGCAGCATATTTCCGTTTTCCGCGGTGTTTATCCAACGCTTTCTGAATGAGTTCCTTTTCACGGTCCTCAAGGGATAGCGATTCTTCTACTTCAATATGACCTTCGATGTCTTCAGTTTGGTCATCGTCATGACGAAAAGCGATAGCCCCAGGTTCGTTTGCTGGACTCGGAAGACGAGGTTGTCCAAAGCCTGGTGTCACCTCTTGGTAAAGTCGATTCAGCATGGCTGCTTGATCGTTGTTTAAGTTCATGTTTTCCCCTTGGCCAATCAATTCGATGACGAGTTTTTTTAAATCGTTAAGGTCTTTCTTCATGTCGAAGAGGAACTTGTACATCAATTCTCGCTCGGAAAAATTCTCGCCTCCAGTTTCTCCCAAAACTGAGGGAAGTTTTTCGTTTTCCGCCGGCAGGTAATGAATGAATGTCGCCGCATTGATTTCTCTCGCCGTTTCAATCACCGAGATTTGCTCAACCAAATTCTTTAGCTGACGAATATTTCCTGGCCAACTGTAATTGTTCAACAGGGTCACAGCATCGTCATCAAGACGCAGCGCTGGCATTCTGTATTTATCCGCAAAATCGTTGGCAAATTTTCTAAACAATAAATGAATGTCTTCTTTGCGCTGGCGAAGTGGTGGTAAGCCAATGGGAACGGTACTTAAGCGATAGAATAAATCTTCCCTAAATTTCCCTGAGGCAATGGCGCGCTGCATGTTTTCATTCGTCGCTGCAACCACTCTGACATTGGTTTTAATGACTTTGGACGATCCCACGCGGATGAATTCTCCTGTTTCCAAAACACGCAACAAACGAACCTGTGTTTGCATCGGTAGTTCAGCCACTTCATCTAGAAAAATTGTCCCGCCATTGGCTACTTCGAAATAACCTTGACGACTGCCGTGCGCTCCTGTAAAGCTTCCTTTTTCATGCCCAAACAATTCGGAGTCAATCGTTCCTTCTGGAATAGCTCCGCAATTTACAGCGATATAT
>JBILBT010000192.1:0-6002 GCA_044353545.1 Crocinitomicaceae bacterium
TCTGGATACCCTTGAATTCTGGGAAGATAAGACTCCAGACGCATTCCCGCTTTGAAATTTCCTTGCGTATAAAACACATTCATGTACGAATTCATCAACCCTTTTGATGGGGGTTGAAGGGCATTAATGACCGTGTCTTCATTTAAATACTGGAAGGTACTTTCAATGTTTCCAGTAAAATTTCCTAAACCTACCTGACCAAAAGAAAGAACAGGAAGTGTGAAAATTGTAGCAATTAGTAGTCGGACTTTCATTCAGCAGTAGTACAGATTAGTCGGATTAATTCGCTCCTTTCACAGCGATTTTTTTAATCTCTTCGTAAAGTTTTTCTTCATCCCCGGGCGCGTAATTGTTGTGCGAAAACACGATATTCCCCTCGGTATCCACTAAAAAAGTATGCGGTACATTGTTCACCCCCATGGCACGTTTAAAGTCACCGTTTGGATCCAATAGGACAACATAATCCCACGCTTTTCCATCGACATACACGCGCACTTGAGCTTTGGTTTTTTCATCGTCAATTGAAACAGCAACAAGCGTCACGCCTGTTTCCTCTTGCCAGTCTGGGTATAAATCCTGTATGGTATTGAGCTCACGTTTGCACGGCGCGCACCACGTTGCCCAAAAACTTATAACAATAGGGCCTTTGAATCCCATTTCTGCCGTATTAACGGTTTTGCCGTTCATGTCGGTCAACAATACTTTTGGTAATTGTTTTACTGAGCTGTGATTTTCAGTTTCAGGCTGAGCAAAAAGTGTCCATCCAAAAGACACAAATAGGAGCGCAAATGCAATTTTCTTCATGATTTATTTTTTTCGGCGCGACTTTCAAATATCTTGCCGTGTTTCAAAGATACATTTCTTTCCGTATTCGTGATGAGTTTCGTGAACAGTGAAATGTTTCAATTCGCTGACAATATTAAATTAAATTTTGCAGGAAATTGATGGGGTACGTGTTGCAACTACCAAGAAAAGTATTAATTTAGGGCTTGGCACGTTTTTTAGGACCAAATTTTACTGATAATTATGAAACAAATTATACTTTCCGTCGCTGCTTTTTTTACTGTTTTAAGCGGCGTTAACGCACAAAGCGGCATTGAAATTCGTCACAATGGTGTTGGCAACAACTTGGCTGGATCAAGCCTTGACTTGTATCTATATGGCTCGTCTCCTGATCTTGTTGGTGGAATAATTGACGTTAAATTTGTAGTGACCAACAACACGGGCGCCGATAAGCAATGGAAAATTACTCGCAAGGAAATTAGTGTTCCCTCTACGTGGATTGATCAATTGTGCTGGCCACCAAGCTGCTATCCTACCATTGATGGGTTGTTTACTACACCAAGTACTGTAGGTTCACCTGCTCCAACAATATTGAATGGTACATCAACGGCTACAACTTCTTTAGGAAATCTTGAAGCCGAAATGAAGCCAAGAATCACTCCAGATCCTTCAGTGAACAGTTACGCACATTACCGCTATTACATCAATGAAGGAGGGGCTTATGTTGACTCTGTTGATTTAAAAATCAATTACACTTTGGGAATTACAACCCCGAAACAAACACCAGTGTTGACATTAATGCCAAATCCTGCCGACAACTATGTAACTGTATCCACTGGGACTGCGGGAAATGCAACAATGAAAGTTGTGGATGTATTGGGCAATGTAGTTATGACAACTGTAATTACTGACGGAACAGAAACCATCAACATCGGTGACTTTAAAAACGGGGTGTATTTTATTCAAGTTGAATCCTCCGAAGCAAAGTTGATGACACGTAAATTAATTGTGAGGCATTAAGCGAACATTAAACATTGAAAAGGGCCGAAATTCGGTCCTTTTTTAGTTTATACCATGTTGATAGAATAGTTAAATTTGAGACAACTATGCAATCGCTGCCTCCCCATTATCTCATTGCCTTGCGCGCTTCTATTGAGGCTGCAGAAAAAATAATGGAAATTTACACCTTTGGTTTCGAGGCAGAGTATAAAGCAGATGGCTCACCAGTTACGCATGCCGATCTAGCATCATCAGAAATCATAGAAAATTATTTAAGAAAGACCGGCATTCCGATTACGGGTGAAGAAAGCGCCAAACAACCTTACCATGAACGAAAATTGTGGGAGGAATTGTGGTGTGTAGACCCCTTAGACGGCACTAAAGAATTTGTAAAACGAAATGGTGAATTCTGCGTGAACATTGCGCTCATTCGACAAAAAAAACCAGTTTTTGGCATTATTGCTTCGCCAACATCACGAAGATTGATTTTTGGTGGACTGGAGACTGGTGTATTTGAATGTTCATTTGAAGATCTGGAACATAACGTGAGGTGGGAAAAAATAAATGGTCAACTGCAACAAAATGCCCCGATAGTAATGGCAGGTTCGCGCAGTCACCATTCGAGCAATGATTTAAAATTTATCGATGACCTAAAAGCCATCCATGGCGAAGTGGATTTTATCAAATTGGGTTCCGCATTGAAATTCTTCCATCTCGTGCGTGGCGAAGCAGATGTTTATCCAAGATTTGCCCCAACGATGGAATGGGACATTGCTGCGGGACAGGCACTTTTAGAAGGTGTAGGAGGAAAAGTTATGCACGCCGAACGAAACGCGCCACTGTATTACAACAAAGAGGATTTAACTAATCCATTTTTCGTGGCGCAATCTTGTGCTTTGACAAATGAATCGTTATGAAAATACTGATTGCCATAATGTTCCTTGGGTGTATTACAAACACTATTGCTCAGCAAAATGCGGTGCTCTTGAACACCTTTTTCAAGGACCAATTGTTCAACACTAAAAACAGTCACTACTCTGCGGGATCAGGGTTTTTACCTGTACTAGAAAGTGATGTAGAGGTTAAACGATGGTTGCGTGATTCAAGTGTTCAGTATTATGACGGTGGAGAGCGAATATTTAAAAAGCATCTATTCGAAATGACGGGGGATAATTATCACTTAACTATTTCACCTGTTGTCAATTTCTCTCTTGGAAAGGATTATTCTGACACCTCGACTCGTCGCTTGTTTCAAAACACGCGGGGGATATTTATCGAGGGAGATTTAATGAAGAACTTTTCCTTCAGCACATCCATTTATGAAAATCAAGCGAGGTTTACGCGCTATGAATCTGACCTCTATACGTCGATAGGTGAATTGTATCCAATCCAAACGGCCGGGATTTATATAACACAAAATGCCGTAATTCCTGGAAGTGCGCGGTGCAAACCCTTTAAAGGAGATGGTTTTGATTATGTCTATGCCATGGGTAACCTTGTCTATAGGCCTTTAAAACAATTGGCGATTAGCGCAGGGAATACCACACATTTTATTGGCGACGGATATCGATCTATGCTATTGTCAGACAATGCATTGCCAGCACCATTTATTCGTGTCGATTATAAAATCAGTGACCGTTGGGAATTCAATTATTTGCGAATGCGGTCCATGAACTTCATGCGAAAAGCTGTTTACAATACGGTTGAGGCATACTATGAAACCAAGGGGACCTCTGTGAATTACCTTACATTTCATGCAACGGATAACATTGCGCTTAGCTTATTTGAAAGCGCAGTATGGTATCGAGGAGATTCAATCAGTGCGAGCCCCATAAATCCGTTGTATTTTAATCCCATTCCTTTAGTAAATGGGTTGATTGTAAAAGATAGTTTGGCGAGCCAATTAATAGGATTGAATGTTTCACTCCTTGCTACAGAAGGACAACGCTTTTACGGACAATTTGTGATCTCAAACTATTCATTAAAATCCTTTGCTGCTCAAGCTGGTTACCGCTTTTATTTTGGTAAAAAATTCTTTTCCATGGCACAAGTAGAATACAACTATGCGTCGAAAAACATGTATGTGGCTAACAATATCAGACTGAATTATACCCATGGAAATGTCGCTATGGCTCACCCCAAGGGTAACGGTTTTCAAGAAATTGTTTTGCGCTATGCCTTTGACAAAAATAGGTGGTATGCAGATTTACGCACAAACATTTACCTGTTAAATGGGTATCGTTCAACCTCGCTGCTTTCTGTGGCTAAAGAACAACTTGCCGTTGATGGAACCATTTTTTTACACCATATCGAGTGTGGCTATCGGGTCAATCGAAAAATGAACTTGTGTTTCTTCGTTTCGGGTGATTTTCGTTATGGAACCGCCGCAGGACCAAACACGACAAAAGCGCTCAATGTGGGACTTCGGACTGCAATTAACAACCATTATTCTGATTTCTGATGAGAGGAATAGTCGCTTTATTTTTATTCATTTATCACTGCGGTTTAGGTCAAAGTGTATTTGTTTGCTCCGTTGAAGAGGCACCGGGGTATCAAGCTCCACAGAAACGCACACTCCAAACACATACAGGCGTTCTTCCGTTGGTAAGACAAACAACTATTGGTATCCATCGCATACAGAAAGATTCCTCCTTTATTGCAGTCAGTGCAATTGGAGAAGCGGGATTTCGGTATGGAGGAACTTCCCAATACCGCTTTGGGGCAGGAGTTCTCCTTGAAAGCGCGATCAAAGACAAATGGGCTTTCCGTGTTGGTGCAATAGAAGGCATTGGACTGAGCGATTCCATTTATGCGCCAAAATCCTATTTTTCAAGCCCATTAAAAAACAACACCCTGTACACCGACGTTCGCGCACGTATCGGGTACACGCCCAATGCCATTTTCAATTTCCAAGTTGGACTAGACCATAATTTTATTGGTGAAGGATCGCGTTCCCTTTTTCTGAGTGATTACGGCAAGCCCTATCCTTTCGGTCAGATTCGGGCAAAATTCTGGCGTTTGGAATACACCGTATTGTATCAGTTCTTTAGAGAACAAAAAAATGACAAGTGGTTTTTGAAAAATGGTGCCACACACCACATCAGCTTCAATGCGGCAAAATGGCTGAACATCGGAGTCTTTGAAACGGTTATCTTCCAGCCCAAAGACACCGCACTTCGTCGGGGTTATGAAGTTGAATACCTCAATCCAGTTATTTTTTATCGCCCACAAGAATATGCGCTCGGTTCTTCAGACAATGTGTTGATTGGGGCGAGTTTCAGCGCGCACATTAAAACACACACCATTTATGGTCAGTTTATTTTAGATGAATTCTTCCTGACGGAAATTAAAAACAAGACCGGTTGGTGGGCGAACAAATATGGTGGGCAAATTGGTGTCAAAGGAAATTTCAACGCAGGCCATGCACATTGGTTTTACCGCTTAGAGTACAATGCTGTTAGACCATTTACCTATTCTCACCTCAACAATGGGCAGAATTATGGCAATCAGGGAATGACTTTAGCGCATCCGTATGGGTCCAATTTTATGGAACTCCTAGCCGAAGTTAAAGCGCACAAGGACAGATGGAGCGCTAGTCTTTTTATGAGTTATTTCCTTCGCGGTTATGACAAAGAAGGCAGTAGTTTTGGTGGGGATATTTATGTTCCATATACAAACAGAAAAACCGATTATGGCAATTACATTGGCCAAGGTCTGGGGAACAATGGAATAAGGGGTATTCTTACCGTTTCTTACTTGGTAGCAAAGCAAGGGAATCTGCAGGCATTCTTAGAGCAACAGTTTAGATACGACAGCGCCTTTGACAGGTATTCTTATATCCCAATGATTGGAATTCGAAGTCAATTGTGGAACGACCGTCGGAACTATTAAAACGATTGGACGAAAATTTCTCATGTTGAATGAGGTTCTCGTGGTGGCTGTTCTCAAAGGCGAAACCCGAAATTGACAAAGATTCTCGCATTGACTGAGGCTCTCGCGTTAGCTGAAGTTCTCGTGATGGCTGAGGTTCTCGTGGCGGCTGAGGTTCTCGTGGTGGATGAGGTTCTCGAAGCCAAGCCAAGCCAAGCCAGTCAAAAAAAAAACGGCCGCCATAGGCGACCGTCCTCTTTAGCGTAGTAGAGTTGCTAGGTTAATGTTATATGCCCATAAAATTCTTAACCTCCACCTCAGTGACACAGCGACGAGATCCGTCCTTGGTT
>JBILBT010000193.1:0-5990 GCA_044353545.1 Crocinitomicaceae bacterium
GGAATCAAAGGAACACTATCGAGCCGCATTAGCTTCAATGTGAATGCAAGCTTTGCCCGAGTGAAAGACAAGGCCTTTTTTATTACAGACACGACATTCTCTTTGGGGAATAAATTCAACTTGATGTATGACACATTGAATCAAACAACCATTGAAGGTTCAGTTTCGTACCAAATGAATGAGAAATTGAAGGTAGATGCCATTGGTCGCTACTATTCGTATTTATTGCTGAACAACACCTATGCGTGGAATCTTCCACAATGGCAGGCTGGCATTCGAGGAAGCTACAATTTGTATGATAAGTTTCTTGTGAATCTTGATGTCAACTTTGAAGGCGGACGAAAGGCACTGGTGTATGATGCTACAGAGTCTGATGTGACCTTAGAGAACGGACAGCTGGCAAAGCGTATGGGATTGATTACGGACATTAACCTTGGCTTGGAATACCGCTACAACAAACGTATCTCAGCTTTCATTCAATTCAACAACTTGGCATCGCAGAGATACTTTAGATGGTACAATCATCCAGTTCAAATTTTCCAAGTGATGGGGGGAATAACGGCGCGATTTTAATTGGCTGATTGCTCAGCTTTCTTCTTAAAAAGACCTTTGAAAAAACCAGGTTTCTTTTGCTGCTTTTTACTCGGGAAGTAGGTACGTTGGCGCAGAAACACCATGACCACACCAACGGTGATTGATGCATCGGCGAGGTTCCAAATGGCAGGAAATACTTCGGAGCCACCAAGCCACGGCATTCCTTTTGGCCATGTTGCTTGGAATTTAAACATGTCCACAACATTTCCCAACAAAAATCCGGTGTGCCGACGTTCAACCACAAAACTTTCGTAGCAGGTAGCCTTTACACCTGAACCATCAAGTTGATTAAATCCAATGCATGGATCAAAAGGAAAAATAAAGTCGTAACACATCGAATCGATGAGGTTTCCTGTTGCTCCCGCAAAGATTAATCCTACAGCAATGAGAAACTCGCGTCGCGCTCCTACTTGTGATTGTTTGTACCAGTAGAAGCCGATTCCTGTAATGGCGATAATTCTAAAAATACTTAGCGCGAGCTTGTGCCACATTTGATTTCCAAAGGTTGTCCCGAAGGCCATACCTTGATTTTCGACATATTCCAAGACAAACCATTCCCCGAAAACAGGAACCGTTTCCATGGGAAAAAAATGGGTTTTAATATAAATTTTAATGAATTGGTCGGCCAATAAAATAACAAGAACCAATACACCAACAACCCACAAATTCTTTCTCACAGCTTATTTGTTTTGCGCGTTTTTAGCGTCAATACTCATGGTTGCATGAGGCACTAAACGGAGGCGCTCTTTTGCAATGAGTTTGCCGGTAACACGACAAATACCGTATGTTTTGTTTTCAATACGCACAAGTGCAGCATGCAAGCTTTGGATAAACTTCTCTTGACGTGCGGCCAACTGCGCCACCTCCTCGCGAGATAAGGTGTCAGAACCGTCTTCCATCATATTGAATGTACGGCCAGTATCATCTGTACCATGGTCGTCGTTGTGCGAAAGAGATCCTTTTAACAAATCGTAATCGTCTTGAGCTTCTTTAAGCTTTTTTTGAATTAAATCCTTGAACTCGGCTAACTCAGTATCTGAATATCTCGTTTTTTCCTGTGACATGACATTTTGGTTTTGAACATTCCCGCAGGCGGGACGTGGTCGCAAATATAAGCGAAAATAGGTAAGTACCAAGTAAAAATTAAGTAGATGAAAGTTTGTTTACTTTAACCCTTTGTTGACAATATGTATCTTCGTGCCATGGTAAAATTGTTTCTAGGAAATCGAACGGGGGTACTTTTCCTCATTCCCTTCTTTATGCTGGGGTATTTTCTCTTGGATCAGTTCACAGGCTATTATCCGCATAACGCTGAGACAAATAGTGGGATGTGGGGCATTTCTATTCCTTTCACCGACTCATTTCTAGAAATTTCAGGAGCTATTCTTGTCGTAATTAACGCCTTGGCGATTAACATGATTTACAATGCCAACGAGTTTTTAGAGCGTAACAGTTATATGCCTTCGTTGTTGTATGTGGTGATGATGAGCTTCTACCATGCGACATACTCCATTGACGGGCTTTTGGTGGCGCACTCGTTTGTCATTGCTATGATTTATCAGTTGTTCCTACTTCGTCAAAATGAAGATGGGAGAAAACGAGTGTTTAATGGTGCTTTTTTAGCGGGATGCGCCACGACATTTCACCCTCCACTGGTGTTGCTTGCCCCACTAATGATTATTATGGTTCGCCGTATACGGCCATTTGTTTTTCGGGAGGCTTTGATGGTCATCCTTGGAATGGCTATACCTCTTGTTTATGCTGGTGTCTATATCTGGATGTCGGGAAGCACAATCGAGTTGAAATTGGTAGATAAATCAATAGATTATCTCAGCAAGCAGACCGATTTTTTGATCACTTCAGTGTTGTTTACCCTTCTTTTTTTATTGAGTTTGGTGAGTATCTCTTCCCGCATGAAAACGGCATCTATCCGCCTAAAAAAACTAACTAGTATACTCTGGTGGCTGGTTTTGCTTGGGGCGATCTTTGGTGTCGCAGACTTTTTTGCGTTTGGTCAAATCGAACGGTTTAGTTTTCTGATGATCCCACTTTCCTTTTTCCTTCCTTTCTCTTTTGCAAGCCAAACTTTTGGCGGACTTGCCACCTTTCTTTTTTACATCACCTTTGGATATTCTTGCCTGAAATTTTTCCTTTAACTGGCCTCTGTCCCACGCAATTTATGTAGTTTTGCATACAAGTGGACGGCTGTTCGTTTCCACTGTAAACTTACAAAATCGGATGAAATTTGGTGTAGTTACCTTCCCCGGTTCGAACTGTGATGAAGACATGGTGTATGTTCTTCAAGACATCATGGGACAAAAAGTTGAGCGTCTTTGGCACAAAGACACCGACTTGAAAGGTGTAGATTTCGTGGTGCTTCCAGGCGGGTTCTCTTATGGGGACTATCTGCGTTCGGGAGCAATTGCCCGCTTTTCTCCCATCATGAATGAGGTTGTTGCGCACGCAAGCAAAGGAGGATATGTACTCGGTGTATGCAACGGATTTCAAATTCTCACTGAATCAGGATTGCTTGAAGGCGCTCTTTTACACAACTCAAATCAACAGTTTATTTGTAAAAATGTGTTTTTAAAGCCCGTGTCAACAACCGCAGCGATCACAAAAGGCCTTGCGACAGATAAAGCATATCAAATTCCCATTGCACATGGAGAAGGACGCTTTTATGCTGCCGAAGAAACGATGCAATCAATTATAGACAACGATCAAATTTTATTTAAATATTGCAACGAGAGTGCAGAGGTGAACGACACCAATAACCCAAACGGGGCATTGATGAACATTGCTGGAATCACCAATAAATCGAAGAATGTCTTCGGAATGATGCCTCACCCAGAACGCGCTGCAGATCGTTTCCTTACCAATGAAGATGGCCGCGCACTGTTTGATTCACTACTAAAATATTGCTAATCACACCTAAATGAGGGTTTTATTACTAGGAAATGGCGGAAGAGAACATGCTTTCGCTTGGAAAATTGCTCAAAGTTCTTTACTGGAAGAATTGTTTATTGCCCCAGGAAATGCCGGAACACGTCAACACGGTCAAAATATTTCAATTGATGTAAATGACTTTGCGGCCATCCGTGAATTTGTCATCAAGGAGCGCATCAACATGGTAGTTGTGGGCCCTGAAGAACCTTTAGTAAACGGGATTCACGATTTTTTCTTGGCAGATGAAGTGTTGAGAAATGTACCTGTAATTGGTCCCGGAAAGATCGCCGCACAACTTGAAGGAAGCAAAGATTTTGCAAAACAATTCATGGCGCGCCACAATATTCCCACGGCCAAATATGCCACGTTTACGAAGGAAACACTTGAGCAAGGTTATACGTTCTTGGAAGCGATGAAACCACCGTATGTATTGAAAGCGGATGGACTAGCTGCCGGAAAAGGCGTGTTGATTTTAGAGGATTTAAAGGAAGCAAAAACCGAGTTGAAATTGATGCTTGCAGATGCAAAATTTGGGGCAGCAAGCACACGTGTTGTGATCGAACAATTCTTGAAAGGAAACGAACTTTCAGTTTTCGTGATCACAGACGGAGATTCCTTTAAAATTTTACCTGAAGCCAAAGACTACAAAAGAATTGGTGAAGGCGATACAGGCTTGAATACAGGTGGGATGGGTGCTATTTCGCCCGTGCCATTTGCAGATCCAACATTCTTGGATAAAATTCAAAATCAAATCATTATTCCTACAGTGAAAGGCTTGAGAAACGATAAGATTCCCTACAAAGGTTTTATTTTCTTTGGCTTGATTAACGTGAAGGGTGAACCTTATGTCATTGAATACAACTGCAGAATGGGGGACCCAGAATCGGAAGTGGTTATTCCTCGTCTCCGCTCTGACTTGTTGGACTTGTTTGAAGGCGTAGCCACAGGAACATTGTCTGAACGAGATATACAGTTTTCTGAAAAATGCGCAGCAACCGTAATGATGGTTTCTGGTGGATACCCCGAAGCGTACGAAAAAGGGAAGTCGATTTATGGCTTGAATGCCCCAACAGATAGCTTAGTGTTTCACGCTGGCACAGTGGCCGATGGTCCAGCTGTGCGCACAGCTGGTGGTCGCGTTATTGCTGTAACCTCCTATGGAAAAAACCTTGATGTCGCCTTGAAACGCTCTTATGCTGCAATTGAGAACATTGAATTTGAAGGAGCATTTTTCCGTAAAGACATAGGTTTTGATGTCTTGTAATATTTCTTTTTTATATATTGCGTAAAGAAATCTCGTAAATGGACCCCTCCATATCGGTCGTTGTAATACTTATCTCACTTCTTTTTTCGGCATTCTTTTCCGGAATGGAGATTGCTTTCCTAGCCTCAAATCGACTCAAAGTTGCACTTGAACGCAACAAAGGAACCTTGTTTGGAAAGACAATAGATATTTTCTACAAACGCGAATCAACATTTATAGCCTTCCTTCTCTTAGGGAACAACATTGCGATTGTGCTTTTTGGGATTTATGCCGCTGCGCTCCTAGAACCAATCATTCATTCATGGGGAATACGTCGCGAAGGGGTGGTGTTGCTTCTTCAAACAACATTGTCCACCCTACTTGTTTTAATTACCGCTGAGTTTCTTCCAAAGGCCATTGTACAATTGAATCCAAATCGATTCTTGCGCCTGTTCACCTTTCCAATGTTTTTGATTTATGTGCTCTTGTTTATTCCCACACAGGTAGTTATGCTTTTGAGCTCTGCCGTGCTGGCAATCTTGCGCGTGGATCGGTCCAAAGATGTGAAGGTCTTTTCTAAGATAGACCTAGAAAACTATGTGCAAGAACTATCTGAGCGCATTGATGAAGAAGAGGACTTTGGAAATGAAATGCAAATTCTTCAAAATGCACTCGACTTCTCCAACATCAAGGCGCGTGATTGCATGATTCCACGAACAGAGATTATTGCACTTGAAGTGAATGATGACGTCAACAACCTGCGCAATTTGTTCATTGAAAAAGGACTTTCGAAAATAATTATTTACCGCGATACGATTGACAACATCATTGGCTATGTGCATTCGTTTGAAATGTTCAAACAACCAACCCTAATTCGCCAGATTTTGATTCCAATATCATTTGTTCCATCTGCCTTGCCAGGGAAGGAGTTGTTGGAAATGTTCACCAAGAAGTCTGCAAACATTTCGGTTGTTGTAGATGAATATGGGGGAACAGCCGGGATCATTACCATTGAGGATGTAATCGAAGAAATTTTCGGGGAGATTGAAGACGAACACGACAAGGAAGATTGGTTGGAAGAAAAAATTAGTGCGCATGAATACCGTTTTTCGGCACGCGCAGACATCGATTACCTCAATGAGGAGTATGACCTTGAACTGCCGGAATCAGAATCGTATGAAACATTAGGCGGGCTGATTTTAAATGA
>JBILBT010000194.1:0-5955 GCA_044353545.1 Crocinitomicaceae bacterium
TGGCAATGAATCAAAACAAGTTTGTGGCTTCCAAACTTATGTCAAGAAAAGAAATCAAATCCATACCTGAATTCCACGGGTTTGGCGATGAAAACGAGGCAATCATATATGTTTACTATGCCCAATTTACTTGGCAAACCGAAATAGGTGCAATCGAATGGATCAAAAGACACTCAGGAAATTAAGCGCACCATTTTCTTTAGTTGTTTTTGTTATTGGAAGAAGAGAACTTCCCTGTTGGTATCGTCTGATTTGCTTATTTTCGTTCCATGATTCGAACTTTTCTATTTGCCATCTTTAGCTGCTGTTTTCTTTTCGCCTCCCATTCCCAATGGACGGAAAACCAAAGTCCAAGTTATCCGGAGCTGATTACTTATTTGGAAAAATTGGATGCCCAACACAAAGAGATTGAACTCTATGCCATGGGGCCTTCCGATTATGGCCTTCCGATTTATCTGTGTCTAATCAACGGTGCGCAAGACTCCACGAAAACCATGGCGAAGGCGCGCAAGGAAACGACGATTCTCATCAACAATGCCATACATGCGGGTGAACCGGATGGCATCAATGCCTGCCTCATCTGGTTGGACAATTGGATCAAAGGAGGAAAGAAAACGAAGAATTTGCCGGTCATCGCTTTTATTCCAGCTTACAATGTGGGTGGAATGATGCACCGCGGAACGAGTTCACGCGCCAATCAGAATGGTCCCGAAGAGTATGGTTTTCGAGGCAATGCACAAAACCTAGACCTCAACCGCGATTTCATCAAAATGGATTCGCGCAATGCCTTCACCTTCGCAAAAATTTACCACGCACTAAATCCAGATGTCTTCATCGATACGCACGTGTCAAACGGGGCCGATTACCAATATACGCTGACTTACATTGCCTCCATGCGGGAGCGAATGTCACCAGGACTAGGCACTTTGCTCTACGAATTCATGATTCCCGCGCTGACAAGTAAACTGAAAGAGAAAGCATGGGATTTGTTCCCTTATGTTGAGCTGGTGGGCGAGACACCTGAGAAAGGGATTCATGCCTTCAACGATCTTCCACGCTATGCCATGGGCTATGCGGCTTTGTTCGATGCCTTGAGCTTCACGATTGAAACACACATGCTCAAGCCTTTTCCAGAGCGGGTAAAAGCGACCCACGACATGATTGATGAGGTGATTCAGTGGATAGATAAAAATCGTGTGGCCATTGAAAATGAACGAAGTCAAGCAGCCAACTATTGGCGCGAACAAACCCAGTTTAAGTTCAATTTTTCCCTCACAGAAAAAAAGGATTCCATTCGATTTAAAGGCTTCGAACACACTTATCCTTTGAGTGAGATTACGGGGCTTTCGCGCTTGAAATACCACCAAGATCGTCCTTTTGAGCAATTCATTCCGCATTACAAAACCTATGAGGCAAAGGACTCCTCATTTGTTCCAACTGCATTCATTGTGGGGGGACAGTGTCGCGACATCATCGATCGCTTGGATGCCAATGGAATCCAGTATTCGGTATTTCAGAAGGATACCCTCATTCAACTTGGACAAGAGCGGGTGATGAGCTTCAAGAGTTTAACTCGTCCCTACGAAGGACATTTTTACCATTCGGAAGTCACAACAGAAGTGGAAAAAGCAGTTGTTCAGTTCAAGGCAGGAGATGTCGTGGTTCGTTTGAATCAGCCGGGGCGTAATTATCTCCTTTCAACGCTCACGCCGCAGGCAGAAGACAGTTATTTCAGATGGAACTTTATGGACAGCTACCTGCAGCAAAAGGAGTATTTTTCATCCTATGTGTTTGAAGACCGTGCCTTGGAAATATTGGCTGAAAATCCTTGGTTGAAAAAAGAGCTTGAAACATTAAAAGCCGCCAGCAAGGAGTTTCGTGAATCGCAGAATGATCAGCTCTATTTCATTTACAAAAACAGCGCGTATTTCGAAGACCACTTAAACGTTTTGCCCATTTTTATTCTGCCGAATTTTCAGTAACATTGAGTTATGGAAAATGTAGCAAGAGCAATCGCATATTTGGCTTATGCCGTGGCAAGTGCCGATCATCATGTAGACGAGACAGAACGCAAGGCGATTCATTCCTTTATTGATGAACATTGGCAACTACTCGCTGATGCCGAAGATCCATTTGGCGCTAGAACGTTGGACTTCGTCGATAAGATGATCCCCGCTCTTGAAGCAAACAACATGTCCTCGGAAGAAGCCTTCACGCATTTTAAAGAAATGTTCGATGCGAAAAAAGACTTTTTTTCTCCCGAATTGAGATCGTTCATTGTCCAGTTGTGCATCCGCACAGGAGCAGCCTTCAACCAAATGAATAAATCTGAATTGGTGCTTATTTCTCGTGTGGAACTTTTGCTGAAGTCCTAATCATTCTCAAAGGAATGGCGTATGTTTGATTTGCATTGCGAAGCATGAAATGAATTCGTATTTTTGAGACCAAACTATACTACCATGAAGAAATTTTTATTGTTCACTGGATTAATACTCTCTTCTTTCGGAACAATTGCCCAAGATACAACTTGGGTTCAGACATTTACTTACGATTCCATTACAACTCGCCGAGCGAATTTTGTTTTTCCAGAAGCATTAAACGACATGCGCTTTGAGAAAGTACTGATGTACTACAAACTGAAGTGCAGCCCATTGACAACTTGGGATCAATACAACTGTGGAGAATGGGATTACTTGACCTACACCCGTGTTTTTGATCACACTGGAAACTTTGATTCCGTGCGTGTCGATGGCAACCGTTTTCTTTCGGATTGGACTTCACCAGCAACAATCAATTACGCTCCAGTGCCATACCTCTATGCGGATTCATATGCCCGCGCTGAGCACAATCGCTCGGGAGGAGCATTAACGCCGTATGATGTTACCTCTGGTTCTTCAGGAGATGTTCATCCTTTCCCATTCAATGTGGCGAAAAATGGTGGACGTTACCAGATGATGTTGACAGCAGCAGAATTGACAGCAGCGGGAATTACAGCAGGGGATATTCAGTCACTCTATTTGTACATCAATGATGTCAGCATCAATGGGGAAATGAAATATCCGATGATTTCCTTGAAATCGACAAGCGATGCTACCTTGACTAGTTTCCACAACACGGGATTCACACCTGTTTACAACGCCTCACGATGGAGTGGAGGTAGCCAGTCGGAATTGGTGCTTGGTCAAAATGAATTGATGTTCTATCAATCATTTGCGTGGAATGGAACAGACAATTTGATCGTAGAGTTTTATTTTGAAAATACGATGGATGCCATGAATACCCTTGGATTCGAAGCCGAGGCGGCCAATCAAAATGCCGTATACTACAATTCCATGAATGGATGCATCGAATTCTCTGGCACAAATTATTCGATGTTGGAGCTGTCCGATTTCGACCTTGGTTCGGAAATGACCATTACGTTTTGGGCAAAGGGCACGGGTTCAGCAGGAACAAATACATCGATTCTTGAAGCATATGACATGAATGGCGATCGCACGATCAATATTCACATGCCATGGAGCGACAACAACATGTATTTCGATGCGGGAGCAGGTTCTGGATATGATCGCATCAATAAGCTCATGACGACCGCGGAAATTGATAACACTTGG
Organism: Crocinitomicaceae bacterium; assembly: GCA_044353545.1. GTDB lineage: Bacteria > Bacteroidota > Bacteroidia > Flavobacteriales_D > Crocinitomicaceae > M0103. The sequence continues at coordinate 3,612 of JBILBT010000194.1, forward strand.
AACCACTGGGCTTTTGTGAAGAAGCAATCTACAGGGGAGATGTTCGTCTATAAAAACGGAGTGCTTTGGCATTCAGGGACCAACAAGAATATGGCACTTGGCTATATCAGTCGCTTCATCCTTGGATCGAACATGAACCAGCAATACTTGTGGAAAGGCAAGCTGGATGAATTCCAACTTTACAACGCGGCCTTATCCCAAGCAACGATTCAATCGTACATGACCGAGCAGCCAACGGCAGCGCACCCGAACTGGAGTAATTTATTGGTGTACTATGATTTCGATGATACACAATGGGCACAAGATAAGTCATCCACTGACTGGAAATTGATGCCTTCTCAAACAGGAATGTTCCGCTTTGATGAATACCCATTGGCAGGAGTGAAACAAGATGTGAATCGTCCGCGTTTAGCGCTTGGTCAAGGAACGGTGAGTGGGGCCGATGTGGTAACGTATCATCCTGAATTGAAGTTGAAAGAACCACAGGTGATCTTTGAACAAGAGCCTGCTGCAAATCATTTTATAATCACCAATTCATACCTTGGACTTCCGCAAGGAACGGCAGTTGTATACAATCAAAATGGAGATACGGTGTCACAAGTTCCTACAATAGGAACGAACGTGCTGACAAACGAGCAAATCACCTATTACCGCGAACCATACGAGATCATTAAAGACATTGAGATTGCGCGGTACATCACGCCTTATGGAATTAACTTTGACCTCGGTCCACAAGGATTTGCATGGATTTATGACGTAACAGATTACCAACATCTATTGCGAGATACGGTTGACTTAGCGGCACACAATACCCAAGAGTTGTTGGATCTTCGCTTCGCCTTTATTGAAGGAATACCACCTCGTGATGTACAAAGTCGTGAGCCGATTTGGGCCGATTTCCGCAGTTATAATTTCGCGAATCTAGCCAATGATGTATCCTTGCAATCGAAGAATGTCTATCTGCAAGATTCATCGGACATGTTCAAAATCAAAACGCGATTGTCTGGACACGGTCAAGTGGGGGATGGAGCGTGTTGCGAATGGGTGCCGAATGATCACCAAATTAAAGTCAATGGTTCGCCAACGTTTAACTGGAACATCTGGCAAACAACAGAATGTGGCGACAACCCGAACATTGGTCAGGGAGGAACATGGCCCTATGCGCGTGAAGGGTGGTGCCCAGGAGACATGGTGCGTGAGTACGAATTTGAATTGACACCCTATGTAACACCGGGTGATTCGGTTGCTATCGATTACAGCGTCAACCAAGTGCCAACGAACGATCCAGGTCAAGCAGGCGGAAATTACATCATGGCCTTCGACTTGATTTCATATTCAGCACCTAACTTCCAACATGATGCAGCCATCATTGATATTTTGAATCCGAATAACTATGAATATTACAGCAAATACAATCCGACATGTTCTAATCCTCGTGTGATGTTGCAAAACACAGGAGAACAGCCCTTGACGAAATGCACGATTCGTTGTTGGATTACCTATGGCAATTGGATTGAATACGAATGGACGGGGAACCTAGCGTTCCTTGAAAAGGAGATCGTTGAAATCCCAGTGCCAGATATCTCTTGGTGGACAGATTTGGAAGGGAACCTCACTTTCTCTGCACAAGTGTACAATGTTGAAGGCGATCCGGGATTGGATGAATACAGCAACAACAACTTCAAGCAAACCAAATTCAAAGCACCTGAATTGGTTGATGGACCTTTCTTCGTGTGGTTTACCACCAACAATAGAGCGAGTGAGAACAAATATAAACTGATCGATGCGAGTGGAACAGTATTGTTTGAGCGCACAGGAATGGCAAATACGACCCAATACAAAGATACCTTTGATCTTGCTCCGGGCTGCTACAGCATCATCCTTGAGGATACAGACCACGATGGAATTGCATTCTGGGCTTCGGCTCAATTTGAAGGAGAATCTTCTGGGCAATTCCGCTTGAGAAAAGTGGGAGGATCTTACATCGAGTTTTTCCCTGGAGATTTTGGGCATTACCACCGATATAATTTCTCAGTTGGATTTACCCTTGGGACCGAAGATGCAGAACTTACCCATGAGGTCGCGGTATTCCCGAACCCTACATCTGGTGAATGTACCATCGAAGTCAGTGGATTTGTCAATGGAAAAGCTGATTTAACCATTTACGATCTTACTGGACGTTTGGTGCATAGCGAGTCTATGTTGGCTACGAGCAATTTCGCGGAATCGCAAGTCGATATGGCAGCTTTTCCGTCGGGTCGATACATCGTGAAAATCGTTACCAATGATCAAGTGTATACCAGTGCACTGGTGAAACAATAAAAGAATCAATAGATTACATCTT
>JBILBT010000195.1:0-5936 GCA_044353545.1 Crocinitomicaceae bacterium
GAATTATTGGAATGAAAACCCCTGCTTGCTGGCGCAACTTTCAATACTGTTCTCGTTGTTTAATTTTAGTTCTGGCACTAAAAAATATGGTATAAGTTCTAATTATAAATGGTGTCATTCGAGGAGTATTAATATTAAATCCGAAATGTAGGAGCCCATACTTCTTATTAAGTATTAGTACTAAAAATCATGGGATTTGTACCAATAATTCGATTTTGAAAAAACTTGTCTTAACCTTACAACGAGCTGATATACATTTATTTAGATTATTATTGTTTTTCAAAATCGATTCAAATCCTTGACATCCTAAAAATCAAGATGCGTTGACAATGGTAGTTTTCAGCCTCAAATTAATTTGACGTCAAATGAAATTACTTTTCGCACTCTTTATTTTATTCAGTTTAAACCTATATGGTCAAACAACAAATAGACAGGTGATTATAAAATTCAATTATGCATATCTCGATTTTAACATTGTCGATGATAAGGACTACTTTACTTTTCCAGTTAAGCAGATTCTTAAGAGCTCAGCAAAAGAATATTTGTTGAGAATGGAAAATGAATTTCCGGGGTTTAGTGATTGGGAGCTAAGAAAAATATTTTCTCTAACAACGAAAGATACGGTGTCTATTTCAAGATTAGGGGAAAAGGTGACTATTCCGCCATTTTGGGCTGCTTTCGTCTTAACATTACCAAATAATATTGATCCAAATCGAATAATACCTATTCTCGACAAATTTTCCCCTTTCATTGATTATGCACATCCAAACTTTAAAGTTATTCCAACATCGCCTCCAGACGATCAGTTTTATTCAATGCAAGAGTCTCTTCATGCCGGCCCAGGTATTCCATATGCTGGTATTAATATTGAAGAAGCATGGGAAATTGAAACCGGTAAGCCTTTTATTAAAGTTGGTGTTCACGACACAGGCATCGATTCTACCCACGAGGACTTGGATGTCATTTTTGGAGGCGCCTACTATGGTAGTCAAAATAATGTTCCAGATTGGGGTACGGATCAAGAAGGTCATGGTTCGGCTGTAGCAGGAATAATTGGGGCAAAAAGAAATAATGGTTTAGGTGTAGCGGGAATTGCTGGGGGCGATAGTTTAGATAAACCAGGCGTGTCGTTAATAGACTTTAAATATCCATTCCTAGAAAGCGCATCTGTGAATTATATACTGGCGGGTATTGTTGATGGAGCTAGAAGGGTTGGAACTTATTGGGATTATCCAGATAACTATTATGATAGTTATTCTGGATATACAGATAGTCAGGGGAACTCAACCGATAATTTTACATACTTTCAAGGCACTCCGGGATTTGGCATACAGGTAGCGAATCATTCTTATGTTATTCGTACAGATTTACCACAAGTTGTTGAACCGCCTCAAGGATCTTCAAAAGCTCCTGGCGATGAAAATGATGGTATGATAAGCCTAGTTTCTTGCGAATTATGCAGAGAAGCATATTTATTTTCACTGAAAAATGGAGTTATCAATGTTGTGGCACGAGGTAATAGCGGCACTGTCGCACCCTCCACCGATCCGACATATATCGATAATTTATATCCTCAATCATTTCCTGATAATTGGATTATTCTTGTTGGTGCATCAGGATATGATGGAACAACAGTACAAGATGGTTTAAACCAAAGTCCAACCGAAGCTTGGCAGAATTACTACTCACTATATGGAAATGGAATGGACATCATAGCACCAGGCTCTGATTCTATTGTTTACACTACCTTGACCACTTCAAATATTCCAAGTACTTTTCCATACAGGAAATTTAGTGGTACATCGTCTGCTGCTCCTCATGCAACTGGAGTAGTTGCACTATTACTAAGTCATTATAACAAATCTTGTTACAATAAGAGAAATTTATCTATCGAGGATGTTGAATACATCTTAGAAACATCCGCAACAAACTTAAATCCGCCAAGTTATGATTACGCAGAACTTACGGGTTGGGGCAGATTAAATGCAGGTGAAGCACTTAAAAAAATTGAGAATTCCACAAAACAAATTATTCATCCTGATAATTTAATTTCCTCTTCGGAGGCATCTCGCGATACAATAGTTATTGGATACAGAGATGCATTAGTAGCTGATGGTTGGGGACCTATTTCAAGGCCATTTCCTCTGGTTAGAAATAAAAATTACAAGGTTGAGCGTGTAAAAATTGAAAATTCATATTCGTATTCTCAATATATGACCAGTGCAACTCAAATTATTGATATTTGGCCAAGATGGAGTTCAAGTAATGCACTTAATTATTTATCAGACACTTCGTTACTTTATATGCCTATAACACCTTTGGGATGGATCGATACAACATTGTTGTTTGACATTTTTGACATTACGCCACATGACACGATTGAGAGCGTTGATTACTTGAATAAGGTTGTTAAAACAAGCGGGTACTACTATCACTTTATTGCAGAGTATGCAGTTGTTTTACCTTCCTTTGCTCCTGACGCGCTTAATGAAGATCACCTCATTGATGAATGGTATCCAATCAATCCTTTCGTTGATACAGCCAAAATACCATTTTCAATGTATATAATCGATACAACCTTAACGGCAATATATGATTTCCCATGTGATTCAATTAACTTGCTATATGATCAAAATTTGTCAGTTTCAAATTTGAATAAGGATATTTTTGAAATATCAGTTTTTCCAAACCCAACTCAAAGTTTTATTAATATTAAAGTTAATGGCCCCTTATACTTCGAAAACGTAAGTTTAATTGACATGCAAGGAAAAAAATTAATTATTATGGACATTTCAAGTGATAAAATGACGTTAGACATTTCATCTGTTAAATCAGGTGTTTATTTCTTAAATTTCCGAGGAGTTGGAGGATGTAGAACATATAAAATTATTAAGTCATGAAAAATGTAGTTTTACTATTGTTTTTATTGTTTACAATGAATCTAAATGCTCAATGGCAAACAATCCCGAAATCAATCCATACCTATCAGTGGAATCCTAGCAATCAATTTATTTTAAATCCTTTCCTAAATCAATTGTGGTTTGTCCGTGACGAAAGCGCAGTAGTTTTAGAAAATGACGGCACTTTTAATAAATTCACAACTCAATTGGGTACTTTGTGGTCTGGAGACAATTTGGCTTTTGCTTTTACGCCTAATAACATTTATTTTGCTCGAGATGTGTTTGGTTTATCACTTTTTGATGGTTACATTGAACAAGGAGTTTATGGTTTTTCAAATTATTCAGGGAAATTGAGAACTGATAATGAATCGGTTTTCATTCTTCAAACAGATGCTAGCTCTCATTATATCGAATATTCACCGTCTTTTATTGACTCACCATTTTACAGAGTTGCTACAAATATGGCTGTAAAAAACGGATATATGTATGTAGATCTTGGATCATTTTCTTCTGTTGGGTATTACTCAACTCCAGGTACATCTGATTTTGTATACATTCACACCGACCCAGATTATGTTGGAGGTAACTATAATGAAATGAAGTTTTCACGGTTGTCAGATACGCTCTACGTTGCCGGTAAAAATGGAATTAGCTTCGCGTACAACTATGATTTCCTTGACACAATAACACCGAATAATACTACAGGAATGCCAAGCGCCAATGTACTGGAAATTGAATTTGATCAAAACGATAGATTGTGGGCAGTTTTTGGTGATGCAACGGACACCCCAATTGGGTTGGCAAAACTGGATGGTTCTACTTGGACTAATTTCTTTGATTCGAATAACAGTCCAATTGATTTTTCTACCTTTTACGGAATGGAAATCGACACTTTAGGTAACGTTTGGATTGTTGATGGCAGTGCACTTCATACTTTATTGACTCCGAATAGTCCAGGATGGCTGGGTTTGCATTCTTTAGATAAGGCCTCTCCTCTTTTAATTCAACCGAATCCGGCCTCGGAATCTTTCACCATTTCAGGATATCCGGCAGCCTATATTGGAAACCATGGAGTGCTCTGTGATGTGAATGGTCAAACCATTCTGGAATTTAGGTTAAATAATGCTCAACATGTATTGGACGTTTCGTCATTGAGCAGTGGCTTTTACTTCGTGAAAATCGGCGACCGAACTCAAAAAATCAGGATCAAATAGCTTCGTTTTTACTTAATCTTAAAATTACTCGCCCACACCAGGGCAAATTCTTTTTCTCTTCGCTGGCTCTTAGCGTCTCCACAAAGCCCATGAGGCCATTCATGCCTGTGCAATCGCCCTGCATTCTTTCACAACTCCTCCGCCAAGTACTTCGCCGTGTATGACTTTTTCTTGAACTTCTTCACAAGTTCCTCTGGCGTTCCCTTCGCGATGATCATCCCGCCATGTTTACCACCTTCGGGACCTACATCAATGACATGGTCCGCTACTTTAACGATGTCCAAATTGTGCTCAATGACCAATACAGTATTTCCCTCATCGACCAAGCGTTGTAGCACCCCTAGTAGTAAGCGAATGTCTTCGAAATGCAGTCCTGTGGACGGTTCATCTAGAATATAAAAGGTGCTGCCTGTACTTTTCTTCGCCAGCTCGGAAGCCAATTTTATCCGTTGCGCTTCGCCTCCAGAAAGTGTGGTGGAGGGTTGGCCTATTTTAATGTAGCCCAAGCCTACAGATTGCATCGTGGCCATTGGACGGTAAATTTTAGGAATGGGCTCGAAGAAATGTGTCGCATCTTCAATGGTCATGTCCAAGACATCGGAAATCGACTTCCCTTTGTAGCGCACTTCAAGGGTTTCTGTGTTGTAGCGTTTTCCGTTGCAGGTTTCACACTCCACGTAAACGTCTGGCAAGAAGTTCATTTCAATCAACTTCAGTCCACCGCCATTGCAAGTCTCGCATCGTCCACCAGAGACATTGAATGAAAACCGTCCTGCCTTGTAGCCACGAATTTGAGCTTCTGGAAGTGACGCAAACAAGGAACGAATTTCATCAAAAACCTTGGTGTAGGTTGCTGGATTTGATCGTGGCGTTCTACCAATTGGACTTTGATCGATTTCGATGACCTTATCCAGGTGCTCCAATCCTTCAATTGACGTATAGGGCAAGGGCTTTTTCACACCGTTGTAGATGTGTTGCAACAAGATGGGATAAAGGGTATGGTTGATCAGCGTTGATTTTCCACTGCCTGACACTCCCGTAATGCAAGAGAATGTACCAAGTGGAATGGTCAAATCTACATTTTGCAGATTGTGTCCTGAGGCGCCTTTTAGTACAAGCTGTTTCCCATTTCCCTTTCTGCGTTCCTCTGGAATCTCAATTTTCAATTCTCCACGCAAGTATTTTGTAGTCAATGAGTCGACAGATTGCAATTGGTCCACTGGACATGCATTCATGATGCGTCCACCATTTACACCAGCGCCTGGACCAATATCCACCACAAAATCTGCTGCTTCAATCATTTCCTTGTCGTGCTCAACAACGATGACACTGTTTCCTGCATCGCGCAGTCGTTTGAGTGATTGAATCAATCGGCTATTGTCGCGTTGGTGCAAGCCAATCGAAGGTTCGTCCAATACATAGAGTACATTCATCAACTCAGAACCGATCTGTGTGGCCAATCGAATGCGCTGCGCTTCTCCACCCGAAAGTGTTTTCGCAGAGCGGTGAAGGGTCAGGTACTCTAATCCCACTTCAAGAACAAAGCGTAAACGGTCATTTATTTCTTTCAGAATCTCTACGGCGATTAACTTCTCATCCTTAGACAGGTGGCTTTCCAATGAGGAAAACCAAGGAGCCAACTCCGACAAATCCATCAGCGCCAATTCACCAATGTTCTTATTGTTGATTCTGAAGAAATGTGCTTCTTTTTTCAAGCGCGTTCCCTCACAAACGGGACACGTTTTCTTATTCATGAAGCTCGATGCCCAACGCTGAATAGCCGCTGTACTTTCCTCAGAGTGACGTGAAACAAAATGAATAA
>JBILBT010000196.1:0-5909 GCA_044353545.1 Crocinitomicaceae bacterium
AATTATTACAGGGAATTACTAAATTCAGCGAAATGATGAGGCATTCAATCCTATATGTTGTGTCAGCACTTGTGATGATTACGAGTTCATGCGGAGTAAACAGCAATTTGATGTTTAAATCTCCACATGGCGAGCATGCGACAACAGATTCAATTCCAATGGCACCATCGAAAGAGTATCAAATATCTATTGATGATAAAATAACATTTACGCTTGCACCCAATAATGGTACAAAGATGATTGAATCGATGGGGGGCGTTTCACAAAGTGCAGGTGGTGATAAATCTTCTCAAGAATTTTTAGTGCGTGACCCTGGATTCATTGAGATCCCTGTGCTGGGTAAGGTTTATGTAAATGGGCTTACCATTAGTCAGTGCGAGGATACTTTAGAACATCATTTTTCCAATCATTACCGAGATCCCTTCGTGCAAGTGAAAGTAACCAACCAGCGCGTCATTGTTTTTCCAGGAGGAGGAAGCGATGCAAATGTGATTCCTTTGAACAATAACAATACAACGCTAATGGAGGTCATTGCGCAGGCAGGTGGCATTGCCGAGCGAGGCAAGGCCGAAAGCGTCAAGTTGATGCGCAAAGAGAATGGGGTTAGAAAGGTCTATAATATCGACTTATCGACCATTGAAGGACTCAAATACAGTGACATGATTGTTCAAGCAAATGATTACATCTATGTTGAACCTAGACCAAATTTAGTAAGGGGGGTATTGGCTGAGTTTACCCCTGTAATCACAGGAATATCGAGTCTCTTTTTGATTTTTACCATATTTCAAAAATTCTAGAAATTTGAACAAGAAAAGTATCATCATCAACAAGGATTTCGATCCAATTATTCTTGGAACGGTGCTGAAACGCAATTGGTGGTGGCCAGTTGTTTTTATTGGCTTATTTTCCACCTTGGCTTATTTCTTCTTGCGTTATACGAAACCAGTATATGAATCTTCTATGATGATTCAATTGGACAATGAAGACAATGCAGCTGAGGTACTTTCAGTAAAAAATATCAACATCAAAGAGGATATTTCATCAGATGTTGAATTGATGCGTTCTCAGTTCATGTTTGAAAGAGCAATTCAGAGAATCAATTACAATGTCAGTATTTTTTCAAAAGGTAGTGTGTTGACCGAAGAAAAGTTCAACTCATCGGAGTTGAATATTTTACCCTACGCACTGAAGGATTCTAGCTTAATTGGTGTTCAAATATTTATCGAATTCGACGGGAAATTTGTATTGCTGAAGTACAATCACAATGGTAGAGAGAATATATTGAAGGGCTTACTCAATGAGCATATTCAAAACAGGCACTTCGATATTGTCGTAAAGTCGTCCAATCCAACAGAATTCAAAGCTGATGCGGAAGAAAATGAACTTTATTTTACATTCAATAGTATTCAGTCATTTGCATCGCGTTATTTGTCCTCGCTTCAAGTTGTTCCTATTGATCCTGTTGCAAAGACCATCCAAATTACGTTTCGAGGCAACAATGCAAAGATGTGTCATGATATTGCCTTGGCGGTGGCTGAAGAATACATTGAATATACGGACGAGGAGAAACAACGAGGGTCCGAAAACATTCTTTTGTTTATAGACCAACAACTTGATTCATTGGTTGGCGAGTTAAGAAATTCAAAGGATAGTTTGATGTATTTTCAACGGAAGAGCAATATGCCCGATCCAGAAGCGCAGGGAACGACACTATCAGCGAGCATAACGAAATTGCAAGATGAGTCTATACTCTTGGATGATGAAATTCGCTCACTTAATTCGGTTGCACGGAAACTAAAAAGTGACCCAAATCGGCTTGATGTTTACCGCATTTTACCTGAAATGCTCGGTAAGAGTTATGAGCAATCACTCTCTGTTCAGGTCAGTCAACTGCACGAACTGCTTGAGAAAAAAGAAGATTTGTTGTATCAAATAACCCCAGAGAGTGCAGAGTTGAAATCACTCGAATCAAGAATTCAATTAAAATTAGGCAATGTTAGAAGAAGTGTCGCAGTTATTTTAGACCGTTTAACTGATCAAAGTAGGAATTTGAAGGACAAGATAAGTAAATTCAATGCTGATTATTTCGATTTGCCTGAAAAGAAAATGGAATTCAGTCGCTTGCAGAATGTCCAAGAGTTGAACGAAAAATATTACTCCTTACTGACCGAACGAAAAGTAATGTATGCCATATCTGATGCTGGGTATTCGTCAAATAACCGCATTCTCTCTCGTCCCATAGTGAATGGCAATCCTGTTTCGCCAAATCGCAAACTTATATATTCAACGTTTGTCATGTTTGGATTCATCATTGGCATTGCGCTGTTGTTTTTCCGTTACCTCACATTCAACGAAATCAATATGTTGGATGATTTGAAAAAAATATTACCAGAACAAGCAACAATTTTAGGGGGTGTGCCATTGACAAAAATGAAAATGGAACATTCTCAAATAGTGGTCGGAGATTCCCCTAAATCCATGCTCGCAGAATCCATGCGTAAGATTCGTACAAACCTAAGTTACATTCATCCCGATTATCAAACAATTGCGATTTCTTCCTCCATTTCAGGCGAAGGAAAAACATTTGTCGCGTTAAATCTTGCAGGCATTATCGCCCTTTCTGGCAAACGAACCATCGTTTTGGATCTCGATTTGCGAAGACCAAAAATTCACTTGGGCTTTGGCGTGGCAAACGAGAGGGGAATGAGCGGATTGATTGTGAATCAACATGAATTAGCGGAATGCATTCAGAAATCATCGATTGAACATTTAGATTTTATAACCGCGGGACCAATACCGCCAAATCCATCAGAGTTGCTTTTAAGCAATCGATTTAAAGAAATAGTGGCCGAATTGAAGAAACAATACGATGTCATTATCATTGATAACCCACCAATCGGCTTGGTGTCTGATGGAGTGCGCATTTTAAGTGAGGCGGATATTCCGATCTATATCTTTAAATCGCATTATTCAAAGCGCTTATTTGCACAACGCGTGAAGGAATTGTTTGATATGGATCAGCTTCAAAAATTGAATGTTGTGTTGAACGGATTGAAATCTTCTAGATCATCAACGTATGGCTATGGCTACGGCTACGGTTATGGATATTATGAAGGTGACGCGAAATCTCGTCGTGAAAGATGGATGGAACGGCTCAAAAACTTTTTCGGAAAATTTAGAAGGAAATGACACTTGAAAAACTGCACATTGATGGATTGATTGTTTTACACCCAAAACGATTCAGTGACAGCAGAGGATATTTCTGTGAAACCTATAATGCCGTAAAATATAAAGAGCTCCTTGGAGAAGATGTGCACTTCGTTCAAGACAATGTTTCGGTATCCAAGAAAAATGTGCTCCGCGGATTGCATTTTCAATCACCACCTGCGGCGCAAGGCAAACTGGTGTCTGTACTTCAAGGAAAGGTCATCGATGTTGCGGTTGACCTGCGTAAAAATTCTGAAACGTATGGACAACATGTGGCTATTGAAATATCAGCAGAAACCGGCCTGCAATTTTATATTCCTCCCGGTTTTGCGCACGGTTTTGCCACACTCGAAGAAAATACAATTTTTTCATATAAATGTACTCAGTTGTATTCGCCTCAAAATGAAGTAACTGTTATGTGGAATGATCTAAAACTCGCTATTGATTGGGGCTTAGACAATCCGATTGTTTCAGAAAAAGATGGTTTAGGTGTAGATTTTACTACATTTGCTTCACCATTTTAAACAAATGTCGTGACTGCAACCGACCTATACTACGCTATCGGATTTCTATTCGCAGGAATACTCATGGCTTTAATTTGCAATCTTCTATTGCTTTCGTTTTCTCAAACATTGGGAATTCGAAATAAAAATGATGTCACAGTTCGTTGGAGCAATCAATCTAAACCTTCCCTTGGTGGAGTAAGTTTTTTTGTCGTTTTTGTATTCTCCGCGATAGCAATCGAAACAGTCACAACGTCAGGAAATATTTTTCATGACAAGCACTACATGGGATTATTCTTTGCTGGAGGTCTTGCCTTTGTCATGGGTCTTGCTGATGATGCCTACAATACAAAACCTTTGTTCAAGTTGGCAGCACAGATTTTTTGTGGGGTTATTTTGGTGTACACAAATACCATCATTGACTTGTTCCACATCCCGGCACTTGACGCCATTTTCACAGTGGTTTGGGTGGTGCTGATCATGAACTCCTTGAACATGTTGGACAACATGGACGGAATTACGGGGACTACTGTATTGTTTATTCTGTTGTCTGCATTTTTCGGTGGGATTGTCATGCACGGTTGGGAAATGGATTTGTGGTCATTCACATTGTTGTCGATGATTGGTGGCGTCATCGGGTTTTTGAGGTACAATGTTCACCCTTCTCGATTGTTTATGGGGGATGCAGGAAGTCAGTTTATTGGATTGTTTGTTGCTTTTGTGGCTGTTCACAATCTTTGGAATGCTCCTTCAGAGGTCAACATGCCGTCGTGGTCAGCAATAATTTTGGTCTTGATCACATTCACACCTGCCGCAGTAGACACCTTAACGGTGGTCATTAACAGGCTCAAAAAAGGAAAATCGCCAATGGTGGGTGGAAAGGATCATACGACGCATCATTTGGTTTATTCCGGGAAAAGTGATTTTCAAGTTTGGCTGGTTTTTGTATTGGTTGGAGCAATTTCGTGCGCTTTATCACTCTTGATCATCTGGCACATCAAAGGTGGAGTCGTTTGGCCCCTTCCGATGTTTCTAATCTTTTTCCTTGTAGTGTTCTACTTTTTATACCGAAATACACTTCGTTATCCCGAAAAGGAATAACGCATTCACACATTTTGGTCGAGTTCTACTTGCACCATTTTCTAGATTCTTTCTAACTTAAACTCCATTTTGAGCATGTCATTTTTTACTCCTGCACAATTCTGTGTTTGGGTTGTTATAATGTGGAATGGAGCATAGGAAAATGGATGATTCAATGGCTAAGGTTGAGCAAATGGAGGAGGATACAATACGGATTTACGGTGCGAGAGAACACAATTTGCAGGATGTCGATTTAATCATCCCGAGAAATAAATTGGTTGTTTTTACTGGCTTAAGTGGAAGTGGAAAATCTTCCTTAGCATTTGACACCATCTTCGCGGAAGGTCAACGTCGATACATTGAAACGTTTTCGGCTTACGCGCGTCAATTTCTTGGAGGACTGGAACGTCCAGATGTCGATAAAATTGAAGGCTTGAGTCCTGTAATTTCCATCGAACAAAAAACAGTGTCACGCTCACCTCGATCAACCGTGGGAACCATCACAGAAGTATATGATTTCATGCGTTTGCTTTTTGCACGCGTTGGAACAGCGTACTCCTATGAGTCGGGTGAACAAATGGTAAAATATTCGGATGAGCAAATTGTAGATTTGATCCTGCAGCATTACGAGGGAAAGAAAGTCATTTTGTTGGCGCCACGCATTAAAGGGCGAAAAGGACATTACCGCGAATTGTTTGAACAAATTGCCAAAATGGGTTTCACGAAAGTGCGGATTGACGGCCAAGTGAAGGACATTGAACGAGGTATGCGCTTGGACCGCTATAAAGTACATGACATCGAAATCGTCATTGACCGTCTTCAGATCAACGCGAACGACAGAAAGCGAATTTACGATTCCGTTTTAACTGCCATGCGTCATGGAGCAAAAGCGATGATGGTGATGGACCATGATACAAACACCGTTCGCCATTTTAGCCGTTTGCTGATGTGCCCAAGCACTGGTATTTCCTATCCCGAGCCAGAACCGAGTTTGTTCTCCTTCAATTCGCCGTATGGAGCATGCCAGAGCTGTAGTGGACTTGGTGAAGTCTCAGAAGCTGATATAGATAAAATTATTCCTGATGTAACGCGTTCGGTGAAACAAGGTGGTTTTGCTCC
>JBILBT010000197.1:0-5898 GCA_044353545.1 Crocinitomicaceae bacterium
TGACCTCCCATCAATACCGCTTGAATATCTTTTGGAGAAACATTCAATTCAGTCGCAAGAAACGCACGATAACGCGCAGTATCAAGGACTCCAGCCATACCGAAAACGCGCTTAGAATCAATTTTCGCATTCAAATATGCACAGTACGTCATCACATCCAATGGGTTTGAGACCACAATGATGATGGCATTCGGTGAATATTTGACCACATTTTCAGTTACCGTTTTCACGATTCCTGCATTGGTAGCGATCAAATCATCTCTTGACATTCCCGGTTTTCTTGGAAGTCCTGAAGTGATCACAACCACATCCGAATCCGCCGTTTTTGAATAGTCATTTGTTGAGCCAACTGTGCGAGAATCATAAAGATTGATTGGCGCAGTTTGCCAAATATCCAATGCCTTTCCTTCAGCAACACCTTCTTTAATATCGAGAAGTACGATTTCATTTGCAATTTCTCTTTGTGCGAGAACATCTGCACACGTAGCGCCTACGTTTCCGGCGCCAACTACAGTTACCTTCATTTTATACGATTTTTATTGTACCTACTAACGATGACGAATTTAGTACAAATGCCAATATTTTCGTTTAATTTGTGGGGAAAATTACGCTTTTGTCGATAAAATAATAATTCGCAGGCAACCGAACGCTGAATGCATCGTTTTAGTAATGAATCGAATGTGGAGAACAAAGAACAATTAAAGGAGATTATTGAAGGTTGCCTTCGAAATGACAGACGGTCACAAGAGGCGATCTTTAAACTTTTTTACGGAAAAATGATGGTGGTTTGTATGCGATATACAAACGACAGAGACACCGCTCAAGAAGTTCTGCAGGAAGGATTCATGAAGGTCTTTGAAAAATTGGGTGCATTTGATCACAAGGGTTCTTTTGAAGGATGGGTGCGAAGAATTGTGGCGAATACCGCGATTGATGCCATCCGCCGTTCCAAGAAAAACCCGATCCTCACAGACAACGACAATGACTTTAAAATCGGTGGTGAAAATCCGATGGAGAAGCAAGAGACAATTGAACTGGGAGAACTAAAAGCAGAAATGGCCATGGAGGCAATCCAAAAATTATCACCAGCCTATCGCACAGTGTTCAACCTTTATGTTTTGGAAGAGTATTCCCACAAAGAGATTGCGGAAATGCTTGGCATCAGTGAGGGCACATCAAAATCCAATTTAGCGAAAGCAAAAATGAATCTTCAAAAAATATTAAACAAACAATTCATGAACATCGATTGACATGAAGGAAAGTATAGAAAATAAAATTAAAGAGAGCTTAAAAGAGCATGAACTGCCCTACGATGCTGCTGCTTGGACTTCCATGAGCACGCGTTTGGATGGATCTATGCCAATTCAAACGAGCTCGAATGCTTCAAAATGGTGGATTGGCGGTGCAGCAGTTGTAACGGTGATAGCTATTTCAACAGCTTACCTTTTCACAGATAAAACAGAAGCGCTTAAGACGAAGAAAGAAGTAACGCACTCAGCGGAAAAGAAGCAAGATCCAAAAACGGAGGAAAATGATGTGAACGCAACGAACTCTGAAGATAAAATAATCGAGCAACCCAAAACAAACGAACAAGAGTCCCTATTTGAACAAGTATTTGACGCGAGCAGTGCATCCCAAGAAACATCGGAAACAACATTAGCGGAGCAAATTATTGAGAAGGGTGTTATTGATTTGCAGCGCATGCAATCCAATGAAAACCAGAACGATCAAAACAATGCTGCTTGGAGCGTAAAAATTCCCGAAGTTGGTTCTATTTGTGCACTTCAACCTGTGTACATTGACAACGCAAACACTGTAGCCTTAACTATCGGACTAAATGATGATCTAACCATCGTTCCCGCAGGAAAAGAAGCAACAATTTTCCCCAAATACACAGGAGTTTACACCGTTTCATATGTAGAAAATGGGAATACGGTGTCAAGTGCTTACTTTACTGTTAAACAAGCACCACGTTCAGAGTTCCAAGTCGATATGTCTGAGAAATACGATCAAGGTGTGCCGACTACTGTATTGACCGAAACGTCAGGCGATGAAGGAAATTATTTATGGTTGATTGATGGCAATCAAACGGTTACTGGGTCCAATGTGAAAGCACATTTCTTCTCCAAAGGAAATCACGAGGTTGAACTTACGGTGACAAATGAAGTGAATGGCTGTAAAGCTTCAACAGTAAAAACAATTCGCATTGAAGACGATTACAACCTATTGGCGACGAATACCTTTACCTCTACTTCCTCAGATCCTCGCAAATCGACGTTTATGCCTTATGCCTTAAAGGTGCGCAATGTAGATTTTAAATTAACGATAATTGACCCAAGCAATGGCGCAATTATTTATGAAACAGCTGATGCTTCAGAGGGTTGGAACGGTATTGACAAACGAAACGGACAATTGGTGGAAGCGCAAAAGCCATTTATCTGGATTGTTCGTCTCATGAATCCATTGCCAGGTGAACAGCCAGAATATAAGAGTACAGTGATTCGATTGAATTAATTGAAAGGGCGAAAGCCCTTTTTTTTATTGAGCAAAAGAAGGAAACTTTACATGAATTGCTGCTAATTTTTCAGCCATCTTTAATTCGTGCTTCGATTGATCATCTCCCATTGGTATATGTGATTTCAATTTTCGGTAACGCACAATTTCCCCCATCAGTGCTTTTGTTTCATGCGTACAAGCTGATTCCACCAAGCGGCTCCAAACATAGTCGATGGCCTCTTCAGATGGGTGTAATCGATCCTGTTTGAAAAATCGATAATCACGAAGCTCATCAATGACAATCTCGTAGGAAGGGAAATACACGGATTCCGTTTGCTCACAAATTTGACGAACAGCATCAAGTAAAACAGCTTTGCTCTGATTATTCTGAACCATGCCATCCCGAATATGACGCACAGGACTAACCGTGAAAACGAGTGTAAGTTCAGGGAATGAACGTTTCAATTCATTAATAAGGGGCAACCAAACACTCACAATTTCACCAGAAACGGTCAGTGATTTTGTGAAGCAATGTGCAGGCGCCTTGTGGCAGTTTGAAACGATGATCCCATCCTCATTTAAAGCGTAACCCCATGCCGTACCGAATGTGATGAAAAGATGCGAAGATGAGCCCAATGCTTCATTAAACGCTTTGCGTGTTTCAGTTAATTTCGTCAAAAGTCCCCATCTACTTCCACTACAAAATTTAGAAGAAGCATCCCAAGAAATGAATCGATCATCAATGGAGTCAAGTCGTTCAATAGGTTTCTCCATCAGACAATTTGATAGAAAACGTGCCAAGGCCAAGGGATGAAACACCGTACCTACAGGATTGGAAACTGCATGAAATCCAGCATAGCTCGCTTTTGCAGCGATTTCATCTGAAAAACAACTACCTAGAAATGCTAGACCTTTTGAATGGCTTAGTTCAGGCTGTAGTTCAGGAATTGAGAAACTTAGATAAAATGGCTGCACGATTAATTCATTAATGCTTTGGCATTTTCTCGAGCTGAATCCGTTATTTGCTCGCCACTCATCAAGCGTGCAATTTCATCTATTCGTTCAACATCGTTCAGGATTCGTACACGTGTTTCCGTGCGTTTGCCATCAGAACTCTTTTCAACGATAAAATGAAAATCTGCTTTTGCTGCCACTTGAGGAAGGTGTGAAATGGCCATCAATTGAAACTGCTTGCCCATTTTCTTTAATAGTATTCCAATTTTCTGCGCGACTTCGCCTGAAACCCCCGTATCTATTTCATCGAAAAGAACCGTTGGCAAGGACGAATGCTCAGAGATCATTTGTTGCAATGCTAGCATGACCCGAGAAAGCTCACCTCCACTTGCTGCTTTTTCAATGGGTACTGGATCCATTCCTGCATTCGCGGAAAACCGCATTTCAATTGCAGTACATCCTGTTTCGCGCAACGTTGAGTTATTGTTCAGCTGAAACTCTAGGCGCGTATCTGGCAACTTCAAGTCTTTTAAAATGTCTTGCAATTGACTAGAAACTTGCGTTGACGATTTCACTCGTTTAACATGCAGTTCATTGGCTTGAAGAATGGCTTTGTCATTTAATTCACGCGCAACTTGTGAAAGCTCTTCGATTTCTTTTTCGAGTTCTTCACCGCCAAGTACAACCTGTTCCAGTTGGTTGCGAAACTCAATCAGTTCTGTTCGATTCGACAAGCGATGTTTTCGCAAAACACTGTTGTACTTATCGATGGTTTGCACCATCTGTTCAAGCACTTCAGGATTGATCTCTGTCGTTTGTAAAATGCGTTCAGCATCGCACGAAATGTCTTCCAATTCAATTAAAGAAGCTCGAATTCGTGCGGACAGCTGATTTATTTCCACATCAGAAACACTAAGCTTTTCAAGTCTATTCTGCACCATCCTCATTCGATCTGCCACTTGTTCTTCACCAGATACAGTATTGACAATTAATCCAAGAACTTCTTGTAGCTGCGAAATATTTGCAGCGCGATTCAATTCATTTTCAAAGCGCTCGAAGTCTGTGATGTCGGGCTGAAGTTCATTCAATTCATTGAGCTGAAACTCGTTGTAATCGCGCTCTGCTCTAATTTTCTCTATGGATAAACGAAGCAGATCCAACTCTTTTTCCTTCTGGCGAAGAGATTTATACGTTTTTTGGTATTCCCTTTTTTCGGTAGTCAAATCAGACAAGAGATCCAGAATATTCAATTGAAAATCCTTCTCTTTCAACTCAATAGTGTTGTATTGAGAATGAATATTTAGCAATTGAGATGTCAATTCACGCAGCACATGCAATTGCACAGGCGTATCGTTGATAAAGGCTCTAGATTTTCCTTGTTTGGTGACTTCCCTGCGAATAAGTGTCGAGGCGTCATTGTCCAATTCATGTTCACTGAAGAAAGACGAACATTCAAATTTCGACAAATCAAATTCAGCTTCAACAATTGCTTTATCGGCGTGATTTCCGATAACAGAGAAGTCCGCACGATCGCCAAGGATTAAACCTAAGGCATTGAGTAAGATTGATTTTCCAGAGCCTGTTTCGCCCGTTATGACGGTATATCCACCATTGAATTGGAGTTCGACCGCTTCAATAAGTGCAAAATTGCGGATGCGTAAATTGCGAAGCATTAGTTAAGAATATCCTGGTATCTTGATGCGTTCGTTGGGTCGAGACGTTTGAGAAGATTTACCACCTCCGTTTTATCCTTGATCTCGGCATCGGCATATAAATTATTTAGTTCCACCAATTTGGCTTGAACGAAATTCAACAAATTGACGGAGTTTGGACGTGTTGCGACCACCTTGTTCAGTTCGGTGAGTGCCGAATAAATGGCTTGGCGAGCTTTTAGTTTATCGTCATAAAGCAGATCAATACCCTTTCTGTGGTAGTTGTAGTTGCACAATCGAAGTGGCTCAAACAATTGATGCAGGACATTATCGACAAGGTAAAATCGGTTACGCTTTCCCGTTTCATTGGATTTCCATCCTTTCGCCCCTGAAGATTGTGCATTTGATACAATTTGTTGGGCTTCATTAAAATAAGTCGTCCCTCCCTTCAGTGAAAAAGAATCGTAATCCATGCCGATAATGAAATACGCATAAAATGCCAAAATAGATGTCAAATTATCACGGTACTGATTGGGCGCATAAATCAAAACCGAGTTTCTAGAAAACGCAAATTGAATATCGTCGTCTTGGAAATTGAACAATGTCGTGTTGTACGATGAGTTGTAACCTGGACGCGTGGATTGAACCTGCAATGAGCCCTCGTATGTTCCTGGTGAAGGTATTGAATTGATTTGAAGCTGAATATTACAATTGATGCGCTCATCCACCTTGAACTTATCCTTCGTCCATTGGGTCGTGTTCATCATGTCATAGATCGTTTGTTTCAATTGGTCAA
>JBILBT010000198.1:0-5853 GCA_044353545.1 Crocinitomicaceae bacterium
CCAAGCCAAGTAAAAAGGATTACCGCCACTTCAACGTCAAAACGGTGGTTGGTCCGGATGACTTTGCGACGATGGAAGAGGCTGTATTTCGCCGCTACCGACGAATGCTCGACGAGGGTCAAAGCCTGCCACAACTGATCATTATTGATGGTGGCAAAGGACAATTGAGCGCTGCCCTGAAAGCACTAGAACAGCTTGAGCTTCGGGGAAAAGTGGCCATTGTAGGCATTGCCAAGCGGCTTGAAGAGATTTTCTTTCCAGGCGATTCTTTGCCAATTTACATTGACAAACGCTCTGAAAGTTTAAAGGTTGTACAATTCATGCGCAATGAGGCGCACCGCTTTGGGATTACCCATCACCGCAACCGTCGAAGCAAAGGAGCGCTTACATCAGAAATTACAGAGATCGATGGTATTGGACAGAAAACGCAAGAAGCACTCATGAAACATTTCAAGACCGTTTCTGCCATTAAAAAAGCAAGTCTTGAGGAATTGACAAAAGTGGTAGGAGCTGCGAAAGCAAGGATTATTTTGGAGGACTCACGTTTCGGTCAATAAACCTTCAATTATCAAAAAATAGAACTTTTTCGGAATGAAATCCAAGAAAGTCATGACTTTTTCGGAATCAAATCCAAGAAAGTTACTTTTTTGCCTTCTTTCCGAAGATAAATTCGAGGTATTTTTCCTCCTGAAATGATGGATTGTAGGATTCAGCTTGCTCGAGGGCTGACTTCAATTGTCCTTGATTAACCAGTGCTTTTTCAAGATCCGAACAAAACGTTTCCAATCTATAGGAAGCAGCATGCCTTAAGTCCAACCATTCTTCGATAAAGTCCGCATGCACCAAGAGTGGAATTTTATACCCCAAAGCCACATTCAAGGCCCCTGGAATTTGATTGCGAAAATACTCCTTGGCACTTTCTGTTTCTGGATGCACCAAGGGCCAGATGAAATCCGATTGTTTCACCATACGATCAAACTCCTTTTCATCCACAAAATGATCATACATGATGACGTGATCGAGTAGCTCGTTTTCTCCAAGTGTTTCTTTAAACTGCTGAACACCTTCATTGTTCGGGTCGCTTTTACCTAAAAACACAAAGTGAACATCTGCATCCACCAGCTGTTTCATTAAGCCAACACTTCCTGCCAAATCTTTGCGGCGATTTTCAACTCCACCGATGATGGTTATCTGCTTGCTTGATCTCCTTTCTTCGGGTGAAGTATCAAAGGATGGAAATCTCAAGGGATAGAATGATGTGATTCTTTGTTGATTTGATGTTTGAATCTGTGTCAAGAAAAAGTCGTTGAGCACAAAATATTTCTTGATCTTTTTGGAAATTACTATCTGGGTGAAACTGCCATTGAATTTCCTCAGGGTATGAATGATTCCAATAAATTCCGTTGACTTCTTCGCCGTTAAACAAAGGTTTCGCACATGTCCTCCCTGGGCTGTATTGAGAATCACCTTGCGTATGTTGTGTGATTCAAAGTAAGCGTTCAAGCGGCGCATCGTTAAGAAGTCGGTAAGTGCGCCATGAGCCAATTTCACGGGATAAAAAACATCCACCAAGGCATGAAAAGAAGTGTTTCTCAACCAAATAGCTTCGGTGCCAATAAAAAAGACACGACAACGGCGCTGCTTGAGGGCAAAAAACTGTGACAAAAGACACTCATCATGTGAGCCTCCAACCTCCATCACCGCTACGTTTTCCACCTCGCTCATACCGCTATTAACATTTCACTTTTCGTAAGCTTTTCGTTACAAAGTAAATAAAAAAAGTCCCGTCTTTAAATTTGCACTGTGAGACTGATGAAGCTTTTTGCACTCTGCATGCTCGTCCCAGTGATTGGGTCCTTTACTCCTCTGCCAAAAAAGGAGAAGATTATTATCGTCATCGACCCTGGTCATGGCGGCAGTGATCCCGGACATACCTCTGAGATTAAAAACATCCAGCCCGAGAAGACATTAAACCTATTGATTGCCAAAAAATTCGGTGCTTACATCGAACAAAACCTCAAGAATGTCACCATCGTCTATACCCGCACGGACGATAGTTTCCCCAGCCTAGATGACCGTGTTGCGAAGGCTAATTCAGTAGGTGCGGATTATTTCATTTCTGTACACTGCAATGCCAACGACCGAAAAACTGTTCATGGCACCGAAACACATGTGCACACGATGAGTTCAAAAAAATCCGTTGGACTTGCACAAGAGTTTGAAAATGAATTCTCAAAAAAAGCAGGAAGGCATTCGCGTGGCGTCAAAGACACGGAAGACCGAGAGCATTCCTTGCAAGTGTTGAAATACACACACATGACAGGTGTTTTGGTTGAATGCGGCTTTCTCACGAACGATACAGAAGCGCAATACCTCAATACTGCCACAGGACAAGATGTGCTTGCTTCTGCCATGTACCGCGCATTGAAAACCTTCATTGTAAAGGAGCATCCGAGTATTAGTTTCATAAAAACGACGACGACGAACAACACAACGGTAGCGAATAGTGGAGCCGCGGGGAATGAGTCTGGCGCCTACGTCATTCGCATTATGTCATCCAAAAGTGAAATAGACACAGGACACGAAAGCTTTAAAAAGTTAGGAATGCCAGTTACACGGCGCAAGGTTGATGGCGAGACCCAATACAAGTTCCAATATACCGTTGGCACTTATGCCAGTAAAGACGCCGCCAATAAAGATTTGGAAAAAGTCAAAAACGGCGGGTTTAAGGATGCATATGTGATCCGCTTGTAACGAACGACAAACGCTTCGTCAACGCCTTTAAATCGGGCAATGAACTATATTTTTTTTGGGTCGGTGCTTTGAAGAATAAATTGTTTCTTTATATTTGCATTCGCTTTTTAAGCAAAAACAACCGAAATTCCTCCTTAGCTCAGTCGGTTAGAGCATCTGACTGTTAATCAGAGGGTCCTTGGTTCGAGCCCAAGAGGAGGAGCAGAAAAAGCCTTCAGTCAGCCGACTGAAGGCTTTTTTTATTGCGGATCCTTTGGGCGAGTAGTTCATCCTGAGCGAAACGCAGTGCAGTCGAAGGAAGCCAAGAGGAGGAGCTACAGTGGACAAGCCATCATTTCTCATGGCTTTTTCATTTTTATCCCCTTTGAAACCCTAGCCCTCACAGTATGGAATATCTACTCCTCAAATAAAAAGGACAAAAAGGATTGATTGTAATAATCCTGAGTCATTCCTGCTAAAATTTCGCGTTTACCGCTTTTTATAATGCATTTTGAATGGTAAGCCATTAACTCGTTTGGTAAGTTATACCAGAACGATATAACTAAATCATGGGGTGAATCCCAGGTCTAGGCGAAATGGTCATTCAAATCACATTTTAAGGAAATAGCACCACGACGAATGGATTACAAAATTAGATGTGTGGCCCCTATTGCATCTCGGAGTTGGTCATCCACATTTACAGCACTTGCATAGTCGCTCCATTTTGAAACAACGTATGATACCTTGTCTATCATTTCTTCCGTATTTTTAATGTTCATCCGCTTACCGACAGTCAATAGGTCCTCCCGTGTATTGTTTTTTCTCTTCCCGTTTATGCTCAGTGCATGTTGACTAACCCAATCACTCCCTGGCCTATATGCATGACAAACATCGTACGCAGGTGACAAATGCCAATTACCCGACTCGTTCATCACAAATGCAAAGTTCTTCGTGTGGTCATCACAGTTTCGTGACATCACATTGAAAACCATTCTTCGGAAGAGTTCTTGAGCTTCTGGATAACTTAATCCAAGCATACGCATTGTTTCGAAAAGCTCTTCGTAGCTAAACACATTGACTTCATTGAAATCAAAGTGCCTCATTGCGCAGAATGTTTGAACATGAATTTTCTGTTTTCCCGGAACTCGATCAAAACGTTTTGTCATGAAGTGTGCCCTTCCATTTTCTTTTAATAATCGACATTCCATCATGTGTATTCCCGCATCAATAGCCATTTGATGGTATGCCATTTCTACTCGTCCATATCCAATGGTTGCACCAAATTGAGCGTCGGACACCCCATCGAATTTGATGAGCCAATGTTCAAATCCTTCTGGTGCACCTGCTTGTCCGCTTCTTACCTCTCTTGTTTTTTCGTTGTATACAATCAAGGCTTTTGCTCTTGCTCCACCCGCAGAAGAACCAATTTTTAGCATGTCAAAAAGTGCCTTTTCTTCCGATTCAATTAGATTTGTCGTAAAATCCTTTCTTCCAGACAGAATTTCTTGAGCGATGTCAACCAAACTGCCCATCTCTAGTTTGGTCGAAAGATTATTCGTCTTCGGTTGAACGGGCTCAAACTCTAATGCGCCCATTCCGCGTTCACCAATAAAACAGAGTGTCTCAACTGGGTTTAAACTGTTTGTCGGCCTTCCTTGTCTCACTAACCACGTATTGATTAATGCATTTCCATATTTATCTGGTAAAATATCTGCCAATAAGCCCGGCAATCCCTTAAATGTTGCATTGCCTCTGTTTTCTTGAAATTCGAACAACTTTTCTCCTTGGCTTATTGGCATGAGAATGGGCGACAAATCGACGCCCAATTTCAGAAAATCTTTGTCGTACTGAAAAGTTGCTAATCCTGTTTCAGCATTCCAAGCAATTGCTCCAACTCTTTTGTCCCAGATGTTTATAAAGGCACTGTTGATCATTACCAATCTGATTTTTTATGTTTCGGGGCATTGCTTTGTCCCGATGCCTTTTGTCGTTTCTTCATTTCCAGTTCTGCCAACTTCATTGGACTTATTTGCTGATTTACCTCGAAGGCTTCGAAGACATGAAGTTTATTGAGAATTCTAAGGATCTGAATCAAGGTCATGAGTTGACACCTTCTGCCCAATTCCAAATCTGATAAGGTGGTTCGATTGATTCCAGCTTTTTCTGCAAGATCCTTCTGCTTAATGTTTTGCTGTAGGCGATGATGTCTTACGAACTCCCCTATCTGGTGAACGATTGCGTCATCACTCAATTTGTACATGTTCATGGTGCTTTTATCCTTCCTTAAGTTGTTTTTTTTCGCGCTATGATGGTTCTGTACAATAAAAGTAAGTTATTTTTCAAGTTGAAAACAAAAAATGTTGGATTAATGCCTCATTAAAGACAAAAACATCACTTTATGATGGTTTTATCCAACATGTGTTTGTTCAAGATGCAGGGGTGGGTCGTCATAAACCATGATAACACTTGATGCATTGGGTCCATCGCTATTCACTCAACCCAGATTAAAACAACGGTCTAGGCGAAATGAGCATTCAAGTCAGGTTCTTTAAAAAACCCTGATGTTAAACCCAACAGAATGTCTTAAAAAATGTAGTGCTTTGGTATAGAAAATTTCTATTTATCAATTGCTTATCTAACAGAACATACAAATGAAAAGGGATATTGAGTTTCTTTTTATTTTTGGCGAACATTACATTGTTTCGAAATCAATTTGATCATGATTAACTGGCATTCCCAAACCCCTCCTCAAACACCTTTTTTCGCATCAATATTCAATTATTATCTATCCGATGATTTGGACGGGTATGAGGAATATGACTTTGAGACACTTAAATTAGTCCAACAAATTCCAGGCTACTTGGGCTATGAAAGCATGAAACACGAGGGGCGAGGAACGTTCATCAGTTATTGGGAGAATAAAGAGGCCATTCAACAATGGGCAAAACATCCTGTTCATCAAGAAGCCAAAGCACTCGGCATGTCGAAATGGTACCGTTATTATCACAGTATGATTGCTGAAGTTGGCCGTTTTCATTCCCATCAATTCTAGTTTGAATCACAATTCACCCTTTTAAGATTTCACACCATGTGATGAAAAAAGAAAGTCCAACGTTTCCG
>JBILBT010000199.1:0-5849 GCA_044353545.1 Crocinitomicaceae bacterium
CCCAATGTCCATCATTTCTGAAGGCCACAATTACTTTCTCTTCGTTCACAAAAGAAGATAGATTGATATTTTCTGTGCGCCATTGAGTGGCCGTTGGGATAAAATAACTCGAACTGTTGGGCGCAGTGCCTAATGTCGCACCACCTTTCAGGAACATGCTGGTAAATGTTGCTCCACAATCGGTCGATACAAGTACTTCAAGTGTGTCCGAATATTGTCCTCCATATTGAGAATAAGCAACATCGAATGATAGTGAAAGCGTTGACATGCCCAAGCTCGAAAACGGAATATTCATATCGTCATCAGTTCCTTGAGAATCATAATCAAAGTTGTTGAACAAAGCACTTTGGTTGGATGTTCCGAATCCGCCTGCATCTGCTGTTGATTCCCATTGTGCATTGTTGTCATAATTTGTTTGGAACCATCCGTAGGGTAAAAATTCTGCCTCAAAATTCTCATCAACGAATTGAGGTGTTGCTAAGTTATCGACGAGAACATACAATGAATCTTGGTCTGAATTCCCATTCAGGTCTGTGATGGTAAGAATCGCCAAATGGCTTCCTGGATTGGCAAAATAAACACTTGGGTTTCTTGCAGTCGACGTCGATGGGGTTCCAGTTGGAAAACTCCAATTCCATGATGCTCCTTGATGATTTAAAAACGAATGATCTTCATAATAGAACGAATCGGTTTCACAAAATACAGTTTGAGCTAATTTATCAACCATGATTCTGCAAATAGGATTGGACGGCTGTTCATGCAAGGAAGTTTCCCAAATACCTTTGCCATAAGAGGCCATTCTCAATTTTCCATCCCGATAAAATGGTCTTAAAATATTGGTATTCGTAAACGTAGGTAAGCCTGAGTTATCGATGCTCCATGTGCTTGTATTATTTTGGTAATAGACCGCTTTTTCCGTACCGGCATACAAGCCCCCATCTGTTCCTGCGATATACACCAGTGAATGAATCGTTTCACCGTTCAACGCAGAAGTTGTTATGTTCGTCCAAGAACTGCCGCCGTTGATTGTATGGAAAACTTTGTTCCCATTCGATCCACTTGGGTACGCCATCCAAAGTTCATTTTCATTCTGAGGATTTATTGCCAAAAGTGCTCGAGTACTATTTCCTGCAGGAATAGCAACTGGATCCCATAAAAAACCTCCATTTGTGGTTTTCCATAAATAACCTACACCTCCTGATGAAGGGCGTAGATGAACAAACATAAGATCTGGATTCGAAGAAGAAATTTCAATTTGATTGACGAAAATATTCGCCGCCGTACCGAACGTATGAAGGAGTGAGTAAGATCCACCACCATCTGTTGTTTTCCATAATTTATTATCTTTTCCAATGAAGGCAATCGAGTAACAATTTGGATGAAATTCCATTTCGCTCGATTCGGCAGCCCAATAACTTTCATTTGGACTCATTCCGTTGGAAAAATTCAAAATTGGATCATTTAAATTCAAAGGCAAATACTTCCCACCAATATCTGAAAAGTACGTTTTTCGGTTATTGCCCGGGTTCACATATCCGGTAGGTGCCTCTCCCCCACCAAGTTCTAAAAATGTCCCATCACCATAATTTTCATAATAGGCCAAGTTGCCATTGTGGTACAATCCACCCACCAAAACATCCTCGTTCCAACCACTGCCGAATCCCCAAAAATCTGAGCCATTCACGCCATCCATCTTGAAAATTGGTTCTGAATTGAAGAAATCATTGGAATGATAAACACCACCGTCGGTTGTAATCCACGTTTCACCATTAATTTGTCGAAAATCCTGCATGTCCACATGCATATTTAGGGGACCACCCACATATCCTGCAACACTTTCAAAAGTTGCTGCCCCATCCGTTGAACGGTATAAATTCAATCCGCCAATAAGAATCTCATCAGGGTTGGTATTTGAAGCAACAATGGCGCAGTTGTAAAACCCTTGATGGTAGGTCCAACCTGGGTTTCCATAAGCTAAATTTAAATGCGTTGCAGTGTACGGACCGCCATCAGGACCGTTTGGCAAGGACCAGTTTGCTCCTCCATTGGTGCTTTTGTAAACGCCAATAAATCCATAGTCATTGGCTTTTGATTCTCCGATTAAGTAGGCATAAACTCTATTTGGATCTGCTGCTGTGACAGCAATTCTTCCTCCACCAACAGATCTTGCTGGGTCTGTCGAAACGTACCAACCGGCAGATTGAAGTGTCCAGGAAGCACCCGAATCCGTTGAGGTGTAAAATTCACATTTAATTTGAGACGGATTGTTCTTTAACATGTAAACAATTGTTCCATTGCCCGTATTTTCCTTTACATCATAACATGCTTGATTATAAAGACTTGCCCATGTGGAGCCCCCATTTATTGAGCGATATAATCCCTTGTCTGTAGCTGCCAATACAATTTGAGGATTTACACTGTTCATCAGGATTTCATTGACATTCAAGTTGCTTTGCGGCAGAACGTTGGTCCAAATGGCACCACCATCAACACTTCGAAAGATTCCCGAATTTCCTCCAGCGAAAACAATGGATGGGTTACTTGGATGCACCTCTACCGCTGTGACACCGCTTCCGAAATTTTCAAGCATGGAAGTACACGTCCAATTTTGTCCACCGTCTACACTTTTATAGACTTCTCCGGGTTCCGTTCCCAAATACAAAACAGACGGTTGTCCGAGACATTGATCAATGGAATAGACATTCGATTGTCCAGAACCGAGAGTTCCATTGCCTTGCGTATTGTGAATCGGACCGACAAGAGACCAATTGGAGTTTTTCAGTAAACTTTGTTTTGCCAAGTACTCTTGTTTCATGTCTAGCAACTGCTGAGGAGAGTAAACTGTTACAAAACCTTGGTCATTCACTTTGTCCATATTTGCAATTCGCCACCTTTTATAGAATTGCGTATAAAATGATTTTGAAAACTGGTGCGTTCGGTAATAATTTCTGTAGAGTGAATCAATTTCAAAAACATTTGGTTGATTTTCAAACATTTTATTTACCCACAAAGGTTGTTGAGCCAACTCTTGAGCTGAGGGTCTATAGTTCATTTGACAAAAAGTCGTTTGCCAAACGATTAGAAAAGGGATAAAAAGATAAAATTTCATAGCTAGTATTTAAGAAAAGAGGAGATTGCTTCTAGATGGAATTTGTTGTAATGACAAGGCTACCTTTTGCGGACTTTCGAAGAAGAGTTTTATGAACATCTTCCAAATTTTCGGAAAAGAAATCAACTTTTTCATGCCCTCCAAAAATATCGTTTTTTTTCATTGAAAAATCAACACCGACAGGAAAAGCTATTCTTTCAGAATGTTCTATGTATTCTTTAAAAAATTGTACACTGAACCTTTTCTCACTTGGTGAAGTTCTAATTTAGCGAGGGCAAGCGATACAAGAAAGGCATAATCTTTTACCACTCATTACTTTTTCGAAATCTTAAATTGTAGAAACAGTCACGGCTTATTTCCTGTTGCAAAAACTCCCTCCCCCCCCAAAACACATAAGGGCTCAAAAAAAGCTCAATCAAGACCCAAGAAAAAAACCAACACGAGTGTGCTGGCTTTTTTTATGACATTGTATGCTTTATTTCATGAATCGTTTGAGTACTTATTTTACTCTTTTACGAAACGATGAATTGAGAAGGCATCTTTAATCGTTAGCCTTATTGAGTAAGCACCAGAAGCTAAATATTTAACATCAATATAGTCAGTATTCATCGTGGTTTCAACAAGTCTTCCTTGAAAATCAAAAACCTCAACTTTATCGGCTGTTGCACTGAAATAGAGTATATCGCTAGCTGGATTAGGATGTATAAAAATAGCATTTAAACCCTCTTCGCTTAAACCAAGCAGACCTACATCAACAGTTGTAGACGCTATACAACCATTACAATCCGTAGCTGTTACGGAATAAGTTCCGGCAGCGACTCCTGTGAGGTCTTCAGTTGTTGCGCCATTAGACCATAGATAAGTCACTGTGGAGGTATTTTGTCCGTAATGCACTTTAATAAGAGGAGCTCTTGGAGTATTAACTGCATTTGGAAAAGAACTACTATGTCCAACAGTAATTGTAAGTGTTCCATCACTTCCCCAAGGAGTAACACCAGCTGTTCCAGTAGCAGTTGAATATGATAATGTTCCATTAAGACCAACATAAAAACCGTATGTTGCACCAGCTGGTATAGTCACTGCTGTCATAGGGATTGCACCACTATATACAGGAACCGCTAGAGTTCCTCCTGATGGAACTGTAGCACTTGCATTAGATGCAAGTGCGAACCAACCAGTTGGATTATTTATATGAGGTACATAGGAGCTTGGATAATAATAAATATTGTAGCTAGTAGCAGATCCATTGTAGGAACCATAATCACCTTGAGAAATTCCTGTAATAGTCAATGGATTTCCAGAAGTGTTGATCATGTTGAACATAATTCCAGTAGAGCCATTCGCTGTTCCAAAGTTTGAAGCTAAACTAGTTGGTGTAATGCAATTAAAACCATTCACTGATAAATCAACAGAACCATCTAATGCACTTGAACTACTTGCATGAACTACTGCTGTTGAAGCTGAAACGTCACAGTACAAACATGCAGCAGTATCACTTATAGTAGCTAAAGGATCGTAAGAATATGCAGTTGGCTCTATACAACCTGCACAGGTAGTATAATTGCAATCAACATTAACAGTAGCAGATGGAGAATAGTTACACGCTAAAGGATCCATACAACCATATACGACATCCGCCTGACATACAGTGTTGAGAAAAGCAGGTCTAAATGTATTTATAGCCGCTCTCATTCGAGTTTTTTGATCTTGAGTGAATATATTTCTACAATCTGTATAATCCATAAAATTCATATACATTTCACCATTAGGGCCTGAATTACATGCGTTAAATGCATTATAAGGAAAAGTTCCACATCCATAAGTTGCGGATGACTCCGTTGGTGTATCATTACAAAAATCATCGCCGCAATTAGAAGTTTGATCAATGTTGTTGCCCCAAATATGGCTTAAGTTTAACCAATGTCCTATTTCATGTGTTGCTGTTTTTATAATGTAAGAGGCCCAAGCTGCTGTGCCTATGTTGCCAAACCTTGTATAATCAATAACTACACCATCAGAACTAGAGGGGCCGCCAGGAAGCTGAGCATACCCATTATATCCACTCACATCACAAACCCAAATATTTAAATACTGTGAGGTATTCCAGGCATTAATACCCCCAGATGATGTATATTTAACCCCATCATTTGACCAACTAATCCCATTAAAAGTTCCACCAGAAAAGCTAGTTTGTGTAGTAGAAGTTCTAGTAATACCAGATGTGCTATTTCCATTTGGATCTGTAGTGGCAAGGCAGAACTCAATTTCACAATCAGCTGCAACTGCTGCAAAGACAGTGGGAGTGCCTGTAGTATCCGCATTTAATCTTCTAAAATCCTTGTTTATAATATCCATTGCTGATAAAATCTGTGCTGCACTAATATTCTCCGTTGGACTAGAATAAACTACATGAACAACAACGGGAATGCTTATTACTCCACTCTTTAGAGATTTAGAGGCAGCATTCGTTTGAATCCAGTTTTGCAATGCTTGCTCATTTTGCAACATAAGATTTTCAAGTAGTGGATCTTGAGTTTTTAAATATTCCAAATTCTCCATAGTTCCACACTCTTTTTTTTGAGCTGACACAAAAGAACAAGAAAACAAAAGGGAAAATAGTACTAGTATTATTTTTCTCATGATTAACAATTTTAAATTATTATTCAACAAAAATATTGTTGCAGATTAATAAAAAATTGTAAAAATCGAAAGTTGTTGACGCTTTACTAAAAAATAATAT
>JBILBT010000382.1:0-5829 GCA_044353545.1 Crocinitomicaceae bacterium
GAATGAAGTGCGTTGATCCATTGCACGTCGCACAAATGGATATGCAATCCAGTCATAAATGCCGAAACGCCAGTTTCGAGCGCAGCAGGAAAATGAAAAAACACCTTAATGAGCGTAGCGAATAAAGTACCTTGATCCACTGCGCGTCGCACAAATGGATCTTGAATAAACACGCAACCCTTGGATTAAAACCCCGGGCTAGGTGAATCATCAACAAAAGATTAATTCAAAACAAGTATCTAACGCATTCATACTAAGAACGTGTTCTAAGACAAAAGGATTGATAAACAAATCAAGGTGGATAAACGTTTACATTTAGTTCATGTTCTTATTCGTGAATAATGGTATTTTTAAACTATGAAACTTAAAAGGCATGCATAAAACTATTTTCTGGATACTTCTAATAGTTTTGTTTGTTCATCATTCCTCTGCTCAAGTCGTCGATCCATTTTCGATTCGCTACCAAAATTCTCAAAAAGGAGGTATTCGTCTGCTTTCGAATGTTTCAGTTTCCTGCACGAACTGCGCCACAACAACAGCTCAAATACCACCGATAGGAACTGGTCAAAACAATGGTCTGAACGCAAGTTATGTTGATATTGACGGCCTTACAACAACTTTCATGTCATCCAGCGACAGTTTAAATCTCCCAAACTGTAGCGAGGTTCTTTGGGCTGGTCTCTATTGGTCCGCACGCGTCGGTGGAAATGGCTTCACACCAAGCAGCGTAACAAATTATGCGCTTCGAAATCAGGTAAAACTTCGAGTGAACAATGGTGCCTATATCAACTTAACGGCAGATGAAATTTTAGACAACACTATAGGACATCAAACCTACCATTGTTTTAAAAATATCACATCTATTGTACAAGCATCAGCAATTACTGCAAGATACACCATTGCAAACATTGTTACGCGCACAGGAACCGACAACATGCATGGTGGATGGACTATTGTTGTCGTATATAACAACGTATTTGAATCCATGCGCAACCTTACCGTATTCGACGGTTTAGCAAATGTGAGTGCGGGAAATACCGTAAATATCCCTTTATCTGGATTTTTGACTCCTTTAACTGGGCCGGTCAATTTTGAATTGGGCGTAGTTTCACACGATGGGGACCGCGGTCAAACTGGAGACCAATTGTTGTTTAATGGTGTTGGAACCAATTATGTTAACGTCTTCGATGCGCTACATACGCAAAATGATGTCTTCAACAGTACGATTTCAAGAAACGGTGTAATGACGCCATTCCGCGTTCCGAATTTCAACAATACAATAGGTTACGATGCGAGCGTTTTTTCGCCGAATAACATGACCTACAATTATATTGGAAACAATACAACATCAGCAAATATCCGCATTACCACAGGGGGGGAAACCATTCTTACGAGTGTAGTGACTTCTGTGATTGATGTCTACGAACCAGATTTACGTGCAACTGTATACATGCAAGATTTAAATGGAGGACTCGTTCAACCAGGTGATATACTAGAGTACACCTTGGTGGGTAAAAACATCGGTTCTGACATTTCAAATGGCACATTTATGTCTGACACACTTGATCCAAGAACTACCTATCTACCTGGATCAATTTCCTTTACCTATGGACCAAACATAGGCGCTAAAACAGATGCCTACACGGATGATCAAGCAGAATATGACCCAGTAAATCGTGTGATCATCGCTCGTATTGGAACAGGAGCCAATGGCAGTGTTGGCGGTACAGTTGTCAATTCACCTACCGGTGCTGATAGCACTGTTGTTAAATTTCGCGTAACGGTAATTGATGATTGCCTCATGTTTCAGTGCGATCCTACTCTTGACCACAAGGCCTATATTTTTGGAACGGGAAACATTTCAGGAAATTCATACAACAACGGTGGACTCTCAGATCAATATGATGCCAATGGCTGCCCGACGATTGCGAACAATGCTCTTGTCATTAACGTTGCAGGTTGTCCACCAGCAGCCATAGATTACAATGACCCAATTTGTGTTGGTGAAACCATTCAATTTGCATTTCCAACTTCAACTGCAGCAAATTACAATTGGACAGGCCCGAATGGATTTACCTCTACCCTTCAAAATCCAAGTATCAGCAATTCTACCGGAATAAATGCAGGAATGTATGGTGTTGCGATAACGTTCAATGGCTTAGATTGTATCATCGATACTACAGCAACAGTTATTGTCAATCCAAATCCAACGATCCAACAGAACACAATCACCAATGTCAACTGTTTTGGAAATGCAACAGGGAGCATATCCATCGCAGGAATCGGCACGGCACCTTTCATCTATGCTTGGTCGAATGGCAATGTAACGAGTAACCCAACGGGATTAGCTGCAGGCACCTATGCTGTAACAGTCACGGATGCCAATACGTGCACAGCAACTGGTACCTATACGATTTCACAAAATACGCTACTTACATCCATAGCGAGTATCACCTCCAATTTCAATGGATTTAATGTAAGCTGCTTTGGTTCGACGAATGGAACCGCAACTGTCTCGGCTAGTGGAGGAACAGCACCATATATATACAGTTGGTCAAATGGAAATACAGGAACTTCAGCAAGCGGACTTCCTGCCGGCACAGTAAGTGTAACCGTGACTGATGCATTGGGATGTACCTCCATAAAAACGCTAACATTAACTCAGCCAACTGCCATCGTTTTAAGTGACGTTAAAGTGAATGTTTCTTGTTTTGGTGGAGCCAATGGTTCGATTAATTTGTCTGCTACGGGAGGTGTAGCACCTTATACATATCTGTGGTCAAATGGTGCCACAACGCAAGATATCAATGGATTAACAGCTGGAACATATTCTGTTACCGTAACAGACTTGAATGGCTGCTCGCAAGTCAGAACAGTCAACATTACTCAGCCAACTGCTGCATTGAGTGGCACAGAAACACATGTCAATATTCTTTGTTTCGGTCAATCAACAGGCTCTATAAACCTTACTCCATCTGGAGGAACGACGCCTTACACCTATTCTTGGTCAAATGGTGCAATTACGCAAGATTTAGCGAACGTTGCAAGTGGAAATTATACTGTAATCCTAACAGATGCATTGGGATGTACATTTAACCTAACTGTTACGTTAACTCAACCCCCAAGTGCACTTCAGCAATCAAGCTTGGTAACTCCTGTTTTGTGTTTCGGTCAGACCACTGGTGCCATCAATGCAAGCATTAGTGGTGGAACACCAGGGTATACCTACTCATGGTCGAATGGTCAACCAACAGAAGATCTCTCATCGCTTTCTTCAGGGTCTTATACACTTACCGCAACGGATGCCAATGGATGTGCGATTACAACACCTTCCATTTTGGTTGGCCAACCTTCAGCTGTTCTCTCCATTCAAACTGCGTTGACCAATATTAGCTGCTTTGGAGGAACGAATGGAGCAATCAATGCTACTACCACAGGAGGAACAACACCTTATTCTTTTGCTTGGTCAAATGGTCAAACTATCGAAGATCTATCAACCTTGAGTTCTGGCGCATATACCTTAATCGTTACCGATGCCAATCAATGCACACAAAATGTACAGGTGACATTAACCCAACCTCTTGCTGCTTTAACGGCATCATCGATTTCGACCAATGTCAATTGTTTCGGGCAAAACACAGGTACAATTGATGTGACAACAACGGGTGGAACTTTACCTTATTCATTTTTGTGGAATAGCACCCAAACGACAGAGGATTTGTCAGCGATTCCGTCTGGAACGTATAGCCTAGTTGTCACGGATGGAAACGGTTGTACCTTCCCGCTTTCTCAACTTATCACTGAACCATTAGCTGCATTGACACTTACCGAAACACATCAAGACGCAGTGTGCGTAAATGGTGAAACAGGCTCAATCGATTTAACTGTTTCGGGTGGAACTTCGCCCTATTCGTATTCATGGAATAACGGTTTAACAACGCAAGATTTGAGCAATTTACAAACTGCTTTTTACACGGTGAATGTTACAGATGCATTGGGATGTGCGGCCACAACAACGGTACAGATTCAGGATCCGACAAATACGATTGTTCTAAGCTCAACGCCAAGTCCTGTTTCTTGTTTTGCTGGTACAAATGGTTCTATTGATCTTACAGTGAACGGCGGAAACCCGGGATATACCTATTCTTGGGATACTGGTATTGCAACAGAAGACATCAATAATCTTTCTGCAGGTACCTACATCGTCAATGTACTGGATGTATTTGGTTGCGGTGCCTTTATCAGTACTTCAGTAACAGAACCAACAACGCCAATCTCAATCACTTTAAACAATACAAATATCTTATGTAACGGCAATAGTACAGGTGCAATAGGATCAACGGTAACAGGTGGTGTTCCAGGTTACTCTTATTTGTGGAGTACAGGAGCAACAACACAAAACGTTCAAACATTGGCAGCAGGATTGTATTCGTTGCAAATCACCGATAATCAAGGATGTATTGTTAGTCAAAGCACAACACTAACCCAACCCGCACTGGCACTTACCCTTTCTGAAACACATCAAAATGTATCGTGTTTTGCTGGAAACAATGGAAGTATTGACTTGAGTTTTACAGGTGGAACTGGCATTCCTACTTACAGCTGGTCGAATGGCCTAACAACGCAGGATATTCAATCGTTGGTTGCAGGCACCTACACCGCAACGGCAACGGATGCAAATGGATGTGTTTCCTCTTTGTCGACAAGCATTACTCAACCACTTCAAGCCATCACATTGGCTCAATCCAGTCAAAATGTGTCGTGTTTCAGCGGGAACAATGGCGCCATTGATTTGACGGTTGCAGGAGGAACAGCAGGCTATTCGTACGCTTGGTCGAATGGTGCGCAGACGCAAGATATTTCAACACTCATTGCAGGAACATACACAGTTCAAGTAACGGATGCTAATGGATGTCTTGCCAATTTAAGCGCTACAATTACACAAGCTACACTTTTATCCTCGTCAATTACACCGAACAATATCAGCTGTTTTGGGGGAAGCAATGGAAGTGCAACCATTACAGGTCTTGGAGGAACCTTACCCTATTCTTACCTTTGGACGACAGGTCAAACTAGTGCAACAATTTCAAATCTTCCAATTGGCACATACAGTTGCACCATTACGGATGCCAATGGGTGTCAATCCACGTCAACAATTTCGCTAACCCAACCGCCAGTGTTGGCCGCGCAAATTCAAGTTACCGATGTCTTGTGTTTTGGAAATACAACGGGTAGCTGCAGTTCTCTTGTCACCGGAGGTGTGACACCTTATTCTTATTCCTGGAGCTCGGGAGGCAATGCTGCGAACGCGAACAATCTCCCTGCTGGAACCTATACAGTTACCGTTACAGATGCAAACAGCTGCACTACAACTGCTACTGCCACTGTAATTGAACCTGCTGCCGCACTTGCCATTACGTTGAATGGCACAAACAATAGTTGTTTTGAAGGAACATCAGGGGCCATTGATGCAACTGTGACTGGTGGAACTACAACCTACTCCTATTCATGGAACAATGGTGCTGTACTTGAAGACATCAACTCATTAGCATCCGGCAACTACCAATTGACAGTGACGGATGCAAATGGTTGTCTTGCAAATTCAGCGCTCGTCATTACTGAACCAACTCAAATTCAAACGCAACTTACAGCGCTTCAAAATGTAAGCTGCTTTGGCGGATCGGATGGTTCCATTGCACTGAACACTTCTGGCGGAACACCAAGCTACACCTATTCGTGGAGCAACAGCCAAACAACAGAAGATGTTTCATCTTTGACAAGTGGTACATATACACTGGTTATAACCGATCAAAACAATTGTACGGAGAA